>VAWV01000042.1 GCA_005883295.1 Actinomycetota bacterium | reverse complement strand
TCGCCGACATGGCCACGAAGGTGGAGGCCGCTCGCCTGCTCACGCTCAAGGCCGCGCGCCTGAAGGACGCCGGCCAGCGGTCGGACCTCGAGGCCGGCATGGCCAAGCTCTTCGCCTCGGAGACCGGCAAGGAGGTCGTGGAGGACGCCTTCCGCATCCACGGGGGCTACGGGTACTCGAAGGAGTACGAGATCGAGCGCCTGTATCGCGACGCGCCGCTGCTCTTGATCGGTGAGGGCACGTCCGAGATCCAGCGGATGGTGATCGGCAAGAAGCTCCTCGAGCGAAACAAGATCTGAGATGCGGCGCGGGGCCCTCGCCGCAGCGCTCGCCGCAGCCGCGCTCCTGGCGCCCGCGGCGCCGGCCGGCGCGGCGCTCCCAACCATCAAGCACGTCTTCATCGTGATCCTCGAGAACGAGGACGACCAGACGACCTTCGGTCCGAAGAGCCCGGCTCCCTACCTGGCCCACACGCTCCGGGCGCAGGGAGCGTTCGTGCCCGGCTACTTCGGAATCGGCCACGAGAGCCTCGACAACTACATCGGGCTGATCAGTGGCCAGGGGCCGAATCCATACACGCAGGCGGATGCACCGGCGTACGTGGACTTCTTCCCGGGAGTGGTCACGAACGCGGACGGCCAGGCCATCGGCGCCGGGAGCATCTACCCGGCATCCGTGGCGAACGTGGTGAACCAGCTCGACGCCAAGGCGCTCACGTGGCGCGCTTACATGGAGGACATGGGCAAGAACCCGAGCAGGGACGCCGCGAAGACGTGCGCGCACCCCGCACCTGGTTCGCCGGACCAGACGCAGAAGGCGAGCGCGAACGACCAGTACGCGATGCGCCACAACCCCTTCATGTACTTCCACTCGATCATCGACAACCAGGCGGAGTGCGACGCGAACGTCGTTCCGCTGGGCCGCCTTCCGGGCGATCTCGTCGCCACCAGCACGACGCCCAACTACACGTTCATCACGCCAAACCTGTGCCACGACGGGCACGACTCGCCGTGCGCGAACGGGGAACCGGGCGGGCTTGTGAGCGCGAACGCGTTCCTCAAGAGGTGGATCCCCAAGATCATGGCGTCGGCCGCGTACAAGGACCACGACTTGCTGATCGTCACCCTCGACGAGTCGGCTCACGGCGCGGACGCCTGCTGCGGCGAGAAGCAGGGCCCCAACACGCCCAACAACGGTGGGCCGGATCCGGGTGCCGGCGGCGGCCGGGTGGGCGCGGTACTGCTGTCCGACTTCATCAAGCCGGGGACGGCGAGCAAATACCAGTACAACCACTACTCGCTGCTGCGGAGCGTGGAGGACTTCTTCGGGCTCTCGCACCTCGGCTACGCGGCCGCCGCGGGACTCAAGCCGTTCGGGAGCGACATCTTCACGAACCCGGGCGGCAAGCAGCTCCCGCCGGTCCGCAGGCCCACGATCAGGCTGTCCAGGCCGCCGGCCGGCTGCGTCGCGCACAAGTTCAAGCTGAACGTGGTGGCGACGGGCGCGCGCATCACGGTAACCGTGAAGCTCGATGGGCGGCTCGTCCGCAAGACGAGCAAGCACCGCCTGAGCGTGACGATCAGCGCCGGCCACGCGAAGCCCGGACGCCACCGCGTCACGGCGAGGGCCACCGACCGCTTCGGCCGCAGGGCATCGCAGTCCCGCACGTTCGTCCGCTGCGGCGGCGGCTACTAGCGGATGGCCACCGAGGAGATCCAGCTCCTCACGCAGCACGGCAGGGAGGTCACGCCCGAGGACGGCGGGCCGCCCGAGATCGTCCACGACGGCCAGACGGTCCTGGCCGCCGGCGGGGTGATCACCCGGGAGGGTCCCGAGGGGCATCCGGAGGTCGCGCTCATCCACCGTCCCAAGTACGACGACTGGTCGCTGCCCAAGGGTAAGCTCGAGCCGGGCGAGTCGTTCAAGGAGGCCGCCGTCCGGGAGGTGGAGGAGGAGGCCGGGGTCCGCTGCGGCCTCGACCGCGAGCTGGGCCAGGCCAACTACCAGGACGCGAAGGGGCGCCCGAAGCTCGTCCGTTACTGGCAGATGATCCCGCTCCACGGGAGCTTCTCGCCCAACCGCGAGGTGGACGAGCTCGTGTGGGTGGACCTCGACGAGGCGCGCAGGCGGCTCACGTACGAATTCGACCGCGACCTGGTTGGCCAGCTCGACGAGGGCGGCGAGGACGGCCGCAGGAACCCGCCGCGCTACGAGCTCTACCGCCGGAAGTGGCCGATCTTCGCGGTGACGATGGTCGGGCTGTTCATGGCCCTCATCGACGTCACGATCGTGAACATCGCGATCCCGACGCTGGGACGCGAGCTGAAAGCCGGGGTCTCCACCGTCTCGTGGGTGCTCAACGCCTACAACATCATGTTCGCGGTGCTCCTGGTCTCGATGGGGCGCCTGGCCGACCAGTTCGGCCGCCGCCGGTTCTTCGTGATCGGGCTGTCGGTCTTCACGTTCGGCTCGCTGCTCTGCGCGGTCGCGCCCACGATCCACGCGCTGATCGCGTTCCGCGTGATCCAGGCGGTGGGGGCGGGCACGCTCGCGCCGCTCGCGCTGGCAATCACGGCGATGATCTTCCCGCCCAAGCAGCGCGGCCTCGGGCTATCGCTGCTCGCGGTGGTCGCCAACACCGCCGCGGCGCTGGGCCCCCTGATCGGCGGCCTGCTCGTGGAGTACGCGAGCTGGCACTGGATCTTCCTGATCAACGTTCCGATCGGCGTGTTCGGCGTCCTCTGGGCGCTGCGGGTGATGCCCGAGACCTACGACCTGAGCGCGAGCCGCAAGGTGGACCTGATCGGCATGGTGCTCCTGGCCGGCGCGGTTGGGAGCCTCACGTACGCGCTCGTGGAGGCGAACAACCGCGGCTGGGGCTCGACCCTGATCGTGTCGCTCCTGGCGGCCTCGGTCGTGCTCACGCTCGCCTTCGCGCTGTCGCAGCGCTACGGGCGCTTTCCCATGCTCACCCGCGGCCTCATCCGCAACCGGCAGTTCATGGGGGCGAGCGGCGCCTTCGTGCTCTTCGGCATGGGCGTGATCGGCGTGCTGTTCCTGGCGGTCATCGCGTTCCAGACGATGTGGCACTTCTCGTCGATCCAGGCCGCTCTGGCGACGCTGCCCATTCCGGCACTTGGCCTGATCGTGGCGCTGGTCGTGGGGCGCAACGCGGACCGGCTGTCGCCGCGGGTGACGGGCATCGCCGCGCTGGCGGTGATGGTCCTCGGTCTGGTGTGGCTCTCGTTTATGCCCGCGAGCCCCGACTACTGGAAGATCGTGGCGCCGCTGGTACTGATCGGCTGCGGGATGGGGGGCGCGTTCCCGTCGATCAACGTTGCGGCCATGGGCTCGGTGTCGGGGCAGGAGCTGGGGCTCGGCTCGGGCATCGTGAACATGTCGCGGCAGCTGGGGTTCGCGCTCGGCATCGCGGTGCTGGTGGCGGTGTTCACGGGGACGTTCGACAGCCACGAGCGCGACCAGCGCCCGCGCGCCAACGACTTCATGCTGTCCCTGGGCGTCGGCCACAACTCGCGCAAGTACACGCTCGACCACGTCTTCGTGAACCCGAACAAGGAGAACTTCAAGCCGTTCATCCCGATGACCCGCGCCGAGGTCGGCGTGGCGGATATAGCCGCGCAGGCCTCGCGCGACTCGTTCTCCGACGCGTTCCTCGTGGCCGCGGGCTGCGTGCTCCTCGGCCCGGGCCGCTGCCGCGGCGGCAACCTCAGGCTGAGCATGTCCGCCGGCGACACACGCGCGCTCATCGAGCAGGCCGTTCGGCGCTTCGGCGATGAGGTCCCCGCGCTGAGACAGCTCCGCCTCGTCCTGCGGCTCGAGCTTCTGGCGCGCGGATCCGACGCTCCGGTGTGGCGGGTCGAGCTGCCCGGTCCGAGCGTCTCGCGCGACCCCGCCGGTGACGCCCGCGTGGAGGTCACCGTGCCGCGCCCGGACTTCAACCAGCTCGCGAAGGATGGCCGGCTGCGCGACTGGGTCGACGCGTACAACCGCGGGCACGTGAGCGTGTCTGGCGAGCCGGCAGTGGTGAAGCTCGTCGGCAACGTGATCGAGCGGCAGCTGGCACGCGCCGGCACGCGCTAGCGATCCAACCCGTTCGGGGCTGCGTAGTCCCTAGAGCCGTGCGACGGTTGGGAATCTCGCTAGCGCTGGCCCTGGTGGCCGCGATCGCCCTGCCGGTGGGGGTCGCGCAGGCGACGTTCCACCTCCAGATGGCCAACGAGGTGATGCTCGCCTCGGCCGCCGGCGACACGGGCGTACGGTTCGTGGAGCTGTACGACGCCGGCGGCGCAGAGGAGTCGTTCCCGCCCACCTTCGGGCCGTACGGCCTCGCGATCTACGACGCGACAGGGCACAAGCTCGGGTCGCAGGGTCTCTCCGCCGGCGGCATGCAGAACGCCGCGCTCGCACCCCGGCCGTATCTCATCTCCACTGCCGCGGCCGATCTGGCGTTTGGCGTGACCGGCGACGAGCCGCTGACGGTCTCGCTCCCGAAGACCGCCGGCCAGGCCTGCTACACGGCGATGGGAGGGACGCCGTACAGCTGCATCACCTGGGGCTGCATCACCAGCTTCGTAAGCACGTCGGGGACCGGGTCCTTCCACGGAGCCGTTCCGGCGAACGGGATGTCGGCGCAGCGGCAGAACGACAACTCCGTCCAGATCGCCGCGCCCACGCCGAAAGACGCCAACCACGCCGGCACCAAGGCCCCGGCCTGTGCGACGGCCTCCCAGTTCACGGGG
>VAWV01000062.1 GCA_005883295.1 Actinomycetota bacterium | reverse complement strand
GGCGCCGCCTCCGCGAGTCGGGGATGCCGTTCGGAGCGGCCGTCGTGAACCGGGTGCACGAGGGCGTCCACGAGACGGCCGACGGCGACGACGTGGTGGACGACCTGGTGGCCCTGCTAGGCCCCAAGCTCGGCCGCCGCGTGGCCCACAACTTCTCGGACTACCGCCGGATCGGCGAGCGCGACCGCGCGAATGTCGACCGTCTGGCCCGCGAGCTGCGGGGCGATCCGCTCGTGCCAGTGCCACTCCTCGACGATGACGTGCACGACCTGGGCGGGCTTGCCGCGGTGGCCGAGCACCTGTTTGCCGAGGAGGCGGTGCCGGCCTAGCGGCCTAGATCGGCGCGGAGTAGCTCGCCGGGTCGTCGTCGAACTCCCAGTCGGCCGACGGCGTCACCCCGGCGTCGAGCTCGTACTCGACGGGCTCCTCGTACTGAACGGGCTCCTCGTACTGAACGGGCTCCTCGTACTGAACGGGCTCCTCGTACTGGAGCGGCTCCTCGGCCGTGGCCTCCTCCACGGGCGGCTCCTCCCGCACCGGGAGCGGCTCGTCCGCGATCGTGAAGTCATCCCCGCCGGCCACCTCGACACGCTCCTCGATTCGTGGGGGCGGCGCCTCGCGGTACGTGCGCGGGCCGGGCAGCGCCGCCACGGCCCATGCCGCCGAGCGCGGGTCGGCCGCGGTGCCGGGCCCGTCGGGCGGGCGCACAGTCGAGTTGACCGCCGGGTGGTCGCGCTGTTCCGCCTCGTCCATGGCGTCGAGCTCCTCCACTGGGACCTCGGCCCGCGGCTCGTCCTCGTCCTCTCTCAGGTCACGCGCATGGATGTCGATCGGCTCGGCGCTCGTCACGAGGATGTCGTCGGCGACCGAGCGGAGGTCGGCGTCGAGGTAGCCGCAGACCACGTCGCGAAGCAGCGCGCGGACGTGGTGCTCGACCTCGCCGCACAGCGCGCGGGGCGGCGTCTCCTCGCCCTCGTCGAGGTCGGGGTCGATCGCCGCGCCGGCCATCAGGCTTCGCTCGAGGGCGAAGGCCGCCTCGAGCCGCGCGCGCGTGGCGGGACGCTCCGGCTCCTCCGCGCAGAGGGCACCGAGACGCTGCGCGAGCGACGCCCGCCCGGCGTCGTCGTCCGCGTCGAGGAGCGATCGGATCGCGAGCAGGTTGTCGGTCAGCGCCTCGACGTCGGTCGACCGCTCGCAGCCCATCTCGAAGCGGGCGAGCGACCAGGCAACCCGCCCGCTGGTGCGCGCGCTGGCGATCAGCTCCACGAGCTCGCGAAGCTCTGGCTCCTCGTCCGCGGTCAGCACCCACGGCTGCAATCGCCGCGCGGCCCGGTTTGAACAGGCGCATCGCCGTGAGTAGACGACGGAACCGGACCCGGGCCTCGGTGGCGGGCAGCGGGCTGTCGGCCTCCACGTCGCGCTCCAGCGCGCACACGGCGTTCGGACCCGTGGCGCGCTCCCTCTCCCCAGGGCCGAGCGGCCAAACGGCCTCGGGCGGCGCGTCGATCCGGTCGCCGCGCGCCAGCATCAGGCCCGCGCCAAGGTCCACCCGGTCGCTCTCCAGCACCAGCCCCTGCAGGGTGGCGACCACCGCGGTGCGCATCGTCCCCTCGTACAGGGTGCGCTCCACCTCCGCGTACACGCGCTCGAAGCGCTCCTCCGGGAACTGGAAGTCGGTGGCGTCCTCGTACAGCCGGTCGAGCATTGCCCGGAGCGCGGCCACGGAGTCGTGGGCGGCGGGCAGCCCGCGCAGCCGCAGGTAGCCCTCGGAGCCCGAGCCGAGCGCCTCGGCCGCGCGCTTCGCCGGGGGCATCGCCGACAGCACGTCCCAGCGCGCCGCGATGAACTCGGCCGTGAGCGGGAGGTAGCGGTACAGGACGGAGCCCGTGCCGGGCTCCTCGATCACGTCGTAGGGAAGCTCCTCACCCGCGTCGAGCTCGGTCGGCAGGGTCGCGGCGGACTCCAGGGCGAACTCGCGGAGAGCGTCGTGTAGCTCCCGATTTCGCATGCGCGCCCATTCGCCGCGCGCGCGCGGGGTCCTGCGCGAGCGGTGCCGGGGCGAGCCGCTCTAGGCGGCCGCGGCGGCGCGGCCGCGGCCGATGAGCCACTCGCGCCCGAAGCTGCGCATGTCCTCGATCAGCGGCAGAAGGCCGCGGCCCTTCTCGGTGAGCGCGTACTCCACGCGTGGAGGGACCTCCGGATAGGTCTTGCGCTCAACGATCCCCTCGTGCTCGAGGGCGCGCAGCCGGAGCGACAGCGTGCGCGGGCTGATGCCCGCGAGCGAGCGCTCGAGCTCGCAGAACCGGCTGCAGCCGGCGGCAAGGTCGCGAATGACCAGGACCGTCCACTTCTGGCAGACGACGTCGGCCGTGGCGCACACGGGACAGTTCTGGTTGAACTCCCGTTGCGCTGACAGATCGTGCTTCACGAAATGAAGTATAGCCCTGGACGGGTGGTGGGTCAGTTCGAATCGGCGCCTTGGCCGCTGTCGGAGTAGCCTCCGGGGCGGCGCAATGGAGTTGCGCTTGGCCCGTCCATCGGACGGCCGATAGGCGAGACTGTCGGAGCGACGTTGCGCCCCTGATTCAGTCGAACAGCTCGGCGATCTCGCGCAGGGTCCAGACGTGATCGGCCACGCCAGCCGCCGTCGCGGGGGTCGTCTTGAGGGGACAGGCCCCGGAAGCGAATCCTCGCGGCTGCGGGTGACCGAATCTAGAGCGCCGGCGAGGGATCCCGCTCGATGGACATCAGCTGCTCGACCGAGGTCGAGCGATGGCCATCGGACGCGACCATGAGCTTGAAGTCGTGCGGGCTGGTGGCCGCGCGGACCGCCTCGTCCATCGTGACCCGGCCGTGCTGGACGTGGTTGAGGAGCGCCTGGTCGAACGTCTGCATCCCGTAGTACCCACCCTCGGCGATCGCGTCGCCGAGCTTGCCGGTCTCCTCGGGCGCCATGATCATGTCGCGGACGCGGGCGGTCATCCGCAGGATCTCGCAGCAGGCAACGCGGCCCTCTCTGTCCGCCCGCTTGATGGGGCGGGAAGAAGTCGACGATGCGGTTGATGGTCTCCGGGGCGTCGAGCGTGTGGAGCGTCGACAGGACCAGGTGGCCGGTCTCCGCCGCGGACAGGGCGGTGGACACCGTCTCCTCGTCGCGCATCTCGCCCACCAGGATCACATCCGGGTCCTGGCGCAGCACGCGACGCAGCGCGCGCTTGAAGGAGGTCGTGTCCGCCCCCACCTCACGCTGGTTGATGATCGAGCGCTTGTCGCGGTGGAGGAACTCGATCGGGTCCTCGATCGTGACGATGTGCTTCGAGTGGAAGCGGTTGATCTGGTCGATCATCGCCGCGAGCGTCGAGGACTTGCCCGAGCCGGTCGTGCCGGTCACGAGGATGATCCCGCGCTCCTCGTCGGCGATGTCCGAGACCACCTCGGGCAGGCCGAGCTGCTCGATCGAGCGGATCTCGTGCGGCACCGCGCGGGCGACGAGCGAGATGACCCCGCGCTGGCGGAACGCGTTCACGCGGAAGCGCGACAGGCCGGGCAGGCTGTACGAGAAGTCGACCTCCTGCTCGTCCGCGAACTCCTCGAGCTTGGCGCGCTCGGTGAGAAGATGGCGCAGCGCGCCCTCGGTGTCCTCCGGCGTCAGCTCATCGCTGTCCGGGATTGGCTCGAGGTGGCCGAGACGGCGGATGAGGGGCTGCGAGGGGACCTTCAGGTGGAGATCGGAGCCGTCGATCTCGATGACACGGCGAAGCGCCGCCTGGAGGTCGAACATACACCCCTTATCGACCCGTTCGTGGGGGTCTTTAGGAATTGGTGTGCGGGGCTACTGCGGCGGCGCGAGGTCGCGGAGCATGAACCACACGTGGGCTCCGCGCGGCAGCTCCGCCTCGTCCACCACCCGGAAACCGAAGGACCCGTAGTAGGGCACGTTCTCCGGCTTGGTGGTCTCCAGGTAGACCGGAGAGTCGCGGCGTTCCGCCTCCTCGAGCACGCGCCCCATCAGAGCGCGGCCGGCGCCCTGGCGCTGGGCGCTCGGATGGGCCGCGAGCTGCCACAGGTACACGTGCGGCTCGTGGGGGTGCCGCTTCTTGAAGACCCCGTCCACGAGCGCGCCGCGGATCGCTGGGCCGGGGCCGGCCGCGAGGAACGGCAAGCCCTCCGCGATCAGCGCCCGGGGCGGCGGGTAGGCGAGGCCGTCGGCGAACGTCACGGCCGTCCCCACCACGACGCCGTCGCGCAGCGCGCACCAAGCCGGCCCGCCGTGGGCCGCGGTCTCGCGCAGCACGACCCGGTAGTAGGCGCGCAGCAGCCGGAGCCGCGCGCGCTCGCGCGCCGGGCCGATCGCGACCCACGCCGGGTCGTCCAGGAAGGCGTCGGCGAGGACCCGCGCGACCTCCTCGCGCCGGGCGGGCGAAAGCTCGACTACCTCGATACGGTCAGGCACAGGCGGCGAAAACCGAGCAGATCAAGGACGCAGGGAGCGGACAGTGCTAAGCACGTCCGCGACCGAGGACGCCGAGCTGCGATGGTTTGCAGCCGCCTCAGGCTACGTCGCGGAGCTTCTGGGCCTCGGCGAGCGACTGGAGCTTCTTCAGCGACTGGTTCTCGATCTGCCGGATGCGCTCGCGCGTGACGTTGAAGGTTCGCCCGACCTCGTCCAGCGTGCGGGGGTGCTCGCCGCCCAGCCCGTAGCGGAGCTCCAGCACCCGGCGCTCGCGGTAGGAGAGGTTTTCGAGCGCCTCGCGGAGCGCCTCCTTGGTGAGGATCTCCGCGGCCCGGTCGTAGGGCGACTCGGCGCGCTCGTCGGCGATGAACTGGCCGAACTCGGATTCCTCCTCGTCCCCCACCGGCTTCTCGAGCGAGACCGGCGCCTGGGCGGAGCGCTTGATCGAGTCGACCTCGTCCGGCTCGATGCCGGTGACCTCGGCGATCTCGTCCGGGGTGGGCTCGCGGCCGAGCTCGGTGACCAGCTTGCGCTCGGCGCGCCCGATCTTGTTGAGCTTCTCGACCACGTGCACCGGGATGCGGATCGTGCGCGCCTTGTCTGCCAGCGCGCGGGCGATCGCCTGCCGGATCCACCACGTGGCGTAGGTCGAGAACTTGAAGCCCTTGCGGTAGTCGAACTTCTCTGCCGCACGGACCAACCCGAGCGTCCCTTCCTGGATCAGGTCGAGGAAGGGCAGCCCCTGGTTGCGGTAGTTCTTCGCGATCGAGACCACCAGCCGGAGGTTGGACTCGACCATCTTCTGCTTGGCGTCCAGGTCGCCGCGCTCGATCCGCTTCGCGAGGTCGACCTCCTCCTGCGCCGTGAGCAGCCGCACCTTCCCGATGTCCTTCAGGAAGAGCTGGAGCGAGTCCGTCGTCATGTCCGGCTTCAGATCGATCTGAGCCTTCTTGCGGCGGCGGTCCTTGCGGTCCACGGCCCGCTCCTCGGTCTGCTGGAGCGTCGGGTCGTCCTCCACCAGCTCGATCTCGGACTTCTCGAAGAACGCGTGGAGCTCCTCGATGTCGCCCTCGTCGATGTCCACCTCGGCGACGGCGGTCGCCACCTCGGAGTAGGTGAGGACGCCCGTCTGCGCGCCCTTCAGTACGAGGAGCTTGACCTCTTCCAGTTCCTGCAGCTCAGCTACTGACATGCTCTCCCGTTCTCTGCTCGGGCGCGAGGGCGGACGCACAGCCCCATTCGATCATGCGGAGCCAGTGTAAGCGCTTCGATTTTTGCGGTCAACGTGTACTTGCGCTGGAGCCGCGTGGCGGATGCTCGATGCGTGGCGTCCAGTCTCTCCGGGCCAACTGTATACCCACCCCAGTTAAGCGTGCGCACCGGCGTACCCGGACCGCGTCGAGGAGGCCCATCCGGAATACTTGCCGCCGTGGCCGACGACCCTGGAGTCATGGGCAACCTGCCGCGCTCGCGGCCAGGACGGCGAAGCGACAAGCGTTCGAGCGGGGCATCGGGCGGCGCGCGCAAGGCCGCGGGTTCGGGCTCGACCAGATCGCGCTCGTCGGCGAGCGCAGCTTCGAGGGCCGGCGACGGAGCATCGGCGAAGGCGGCCGCGGAGCCGTCCGTTCGGAAGGCCTCGGCCGGGCGCGGGTCGACCACCGCCGCGCGGGCCGAGCGGGGTCCGGCGCGGCCGGCGGCCGGCGGCCCGGACCCGGTCGGCGACGCCCTCAAGGTGGCCGGCAAGGTCGCCGGCGCCGGGCTGGGGATCGCCGTGGAGGTGCTGCGGCGGCTTCCGAAGCCCTGACCCGCCTGGCTCGGTGAGCCGGGCGGGGCCTTGCCCCGTTTGGCGACAGGTTTTTGGGCCCAAGCGCGCTATACCCCGAATAAGGCTGGTAAGGGGCCCCCCATTTCGGTTAGGCTCGCACGCGTGCATGCGGACGCCCTGCTGTGCCTCATCGTTGACGACCATCCCGTAGTTCGCCAGGGCATTCGCGCCCTGCTCGAGCGCGAGATGCCCGGGGTGGAGGTGGTCGACGCCGCGACGCCCGCCGCCGCGCTCGCCGCGGGCGACAAGCACCCGGACGTCGTGGTCATCGATCCGTCCTCGGCCGGCGCGGAGGTGGAGAAGCTGGTCGGGGAGCTGCGCCGGACGCTCGACTCGGCGATCGTGGTCTTCACGGGCAACGGCGGCGCGCGGCTCCTCGCCGATGCGCTCAAGGCCGGCGTCAAGGGCTACGTCCGCAAGGACTCGCCGCCCGAGGATCTCGTCCGCGCGATCCAGGCCGCGCAGAGCGGCGAGTTCTACGTTGACCCCGCGCTCTCGTCGACGATCGTCCTCGAGGAGGGCGACCGCACGCTCACCGTCCGCCAGCGCGAGATCCTCCAGATGCTCGCCGACGGGATGCAGACCGACGCGGTCGCGAAGCGGCTCGGGTTGTCAACCGAGACCGTCCGAACCCACACCAAACGGATCCTGGCCAAGCTGCACGCCGACACGCGGACGCAGGCTGTCGCCATTGCCATCCGCAACGGCCTGATCCAGTAGCAGGCGGCTGCAAACCTTCGCCGGCGGCGTCCTCGGTCGCGGACGTGCCGTGCACTGTCCGCTCCCTGCGTCCTTGCCGGTCTCGGTTTTCGCTCGCCTGCGGCTATTCCGCCAAGTCGCCGTTGGACGAGGCGGGGGTGTCCGGGACCGACACGCTCTCGCCGGCCGCCTTCGCGCGGTACATCGCTCCGTCGGCGAGCGCCAGCAGGTCCTCCGCGTCGGTGGCGTGCTGCGGGCACGAGACCACGCCGATCGAGACCCGCAGCGGCTGCGGCGTGGGACTGTCCACGTGCTCGATCGTGGTGGCCAGCCGGTCCGCGAGCACGCGCGCGCGGGACGCGGTCTGCTGCGGGAGCAGCACGCAGAACTCGTCGCCGCCCATGCGCACCGGGGTGTCGATGCTGCGAGTGGTCTCGCTGAGCGCCGTGGCGACCCCCACCAGCGTGCGGTCGCCCGCGCTGGCGCCGTAGGCGTCGTTGATGCGCTTGAGCCCCTCGATGTCCAGCAGCAGAAGCGCGAACGGATGCCCGTAGCGCTTCTGCACCCCGAGCAGGTGGTCGAGGTGCTGCTGCATGAAGCGGCTGTTGTGAAGCCCCGTGAGGCTGTCGGTGGTGCCAAGCCACTCGAGCTCCCCCGATCGCACGGTGAGAACGTCCTCGACCGCGTCGGCCTGCATCGAGCTGAAGATCTCCGCCAGCCGCTCCACCATCGCCAGCGCGCTGACCGCGTCGATGCGGTCGAGCCCGCGGTGGAGCTCGGCGATCATCGCCGACTGCAGCATCGCCAGGTCGCGGACCAGCTGCTGGGCGCGCGGCGCCTCGTGGCCCGACAGCTCGGACAGCTGCTGCGCCCAGTCGAGCGGGGTGGTCCCGGAGCCCTCGCCCTGACCGGCCACGCGCGCGATCTCGGCAACGAGCTCGGGAAGCTCCCGGGCTATCCGTGCCATCGGCAGGCGCTGCAGCTCCTCGAGCGAGGACCGCTCGACGACCCGCATGACCCATGCCTTGGCGATCTCCCCGCGCGACTCCTCGAGCCGCGAGATCGGCGACTCCACTACTAGGTTCCCCTCGGCTACAAACGGTGCAGGCGAGCGAGTCGGGGCCTGTCCGATCACGGCGCCCGACTCTAATCCTGCGGTCGGATGTGCAAGATAGCTCTCAAATTCACCCAACGCGCGGAATGAAGGCCGCAAATTGCGACATTCTGGCCACCCCGAGGGGCGGCGCCGAACCCAGTTGGAGCCGTACGGCCTATACCCGGGCGAAGTGCATCCTCGACCGGGCCGAGCTCGGAAACGTGCGGTGAAAGCGAAATCTTCCGAGCCGAGCGGTCGCGGGCCCCATGCCCGCTGAGCTGATCTCCCTGGCCGAGGCGCGCGAGCAGGTGCTCGCCGCGGTCCGGCCGCTGGCCCCCGAGGAGGTGCCGCTGTCGGAGACGCTGGGACGCGTGCTGGCCGAAGACATCGCGAGCCCCCACGACCTGCCCCCGTTCGACGCATCGGCGATGGACGGCTTCGCGGTGGTTGCGGGTCCGGCGGCCGAGCTCGCGGTCGTCGGTGAGTCGCGCGCCGGCCGTCCCGCCTCCCGGTCGCTCGGCCGGGGCGAGGCCATCCGCATCTCCACGGGCGCCCAGATACCGGAGGGCGCCGACGCCGTGATCCCGGTCGAGCGGGTCGCCGAGTCGGATGGGCGCGTGCAGGTGCCGGAGACCCCGGCAGGCGCGAACGTGCGGCGCGCCGGGGAGGACGTTCGGGGCGGCGAGCTCGTCCTGGCCGCCGGGACCGACCTCGGCCCCGCGGAGGTGGCGGTGCTCGCCTCGCTCGGGCGTGAGCGCGTGAGCTGCGGGGCGCGGCCGCGGGTGGCGGTCCTCGTGACCGGCGACGAGCTGGTGCCCCCCGGGCGGCCCCTGGGCCCCGGCCAGATCCGCGACTCCAACGCCACGGCGCTCGCCGCGCAGGCCGCCCGCGCCGGCGCCCGCGTGGAGCTCGTCGAGCACGTGCCGGACGAGCGCGACGCCACCGTCGCTGCGCTCGAGCGCGCGCTGGCCGCCGCCGACGTCGTGTGCGTCTCCGGCGGGGTGTCGGTGGGGCCGCACGACCACGTGAAGGGCGCGCTCGCGTCGGTGGGGGCCGAGGAGCGCTTCTGGGGCATCGCCCTGAAGCCCGGGAAGCCGACCTGGTTCGGCCTCGCAGGGCCCATCCTCGTCTTCGGCCTTCCCGGCAACCCGGTGTCGGCCATGGTCACCTTCCACCTCCTGGCGCGCCCCGCGCTGCGCGCGCTGGCGGGTGCCGGCCCGGCGGACGTCCGGGCGCAAGCCGTCCTGGACGCGTCCGTCCGGAAGAGCGCAGCGCGCGAGCAGGCCGTGCGCTGCCGCCTGCGCGCGGCCGGGGACGGCTGGCATGTGGAGCCGACCAAGGAGCAGGGCTCCCACGTGCTCACCTCGATGCTCGGCGCGGGCGCGCTCGCGCTGATCCCGCCCGGTGACGGCGTCGTCGAGCGGGGCGAGCGCGTGGCGGTCGAGCTGCTCGCACGGGGTACCTTGTCCTCGTGAGGCGCCCTCATCCACGCGAGGCGCTCGAGACACGTCGCCGGGCTCGCGCGCGCGTGCACCTCGTGGAGCACCCGAGGTCCACCTCGACCCCGGGCGGCGGCGTCACCACGAAGCAGGTCGCCGACGTCACCCTGCCCCGCTCCGAGCTCGACCGGATCTGGAACCCGGAGTACCTGGAGCGGCTCGCTCGGACCTACTGGCTGTTCCTCACCCGCGTGTCGCTTGGCCTCCTTCGCGTCGTGTACTCCCCGTTCTCGCGCGAGGTGGTGGTCCTCCGGCGTCCGTTCCGGCTGCTCACGTTCCGCGGCCCCCGCTACCGCGCGGAGGCCAATCGCGGCAGCGTGACCTGGCCGATCGACCGCGGGATCCTGGTCGCCCCGACCGGGCGGGGGAAGGGATACCTGCGGATCACCGTTGAGCGCCCCGAGGACGACGGCTCGGGCGACGAGGTCACGATCCGGGTCAGCGCCGAGGTCGCCAACTTCTACCCGGCGATAGCGGCGGGCGGGCTGCCCCGCTGGATCGCGAGGATCGGCGGCTGGCTCTACCGGGTCACCCAGCTGCGCCTCCACGTGATCGTGACCAACGCCTTCCTACGCTCGCTGGCGCGCCTCGACCTGGCGCCGTCGGTGGTGGGCACCCTCCGCGCCCGGGCCGATCGAGCCGCAGCGGCCGGGGACATCGATGCGGCGGCCGACGCCACGGCTCTCGCGGCGGCCGAGGAGCGCTCCCAGGTCTCCGCTACCCGACCCGTTCGCCGCTGATCTCGCGGAGCTTGGCGCGGTCGTGGCGCGCCGAGACGCGCCGCACGGTGCCGGAGCGGGAGCGCATGACGAGCGACTCGGTGCTCGCGCCGCCACGCGTGTAGTGCACGCCGTCGAGGACGTCTCCGTCGGTGACGCCGGTCGCGGCGAAGAACACGTCGTTGCCCGACACGAGCCGGTTCACGTCGAGCACCTCGTCCAGGTCGTAGCCCTGCTCGAGGGCAGCGTTCCGCTCCTCGTCGTTGCGCGGCCACAGCCGGCCCAGCAGCTGGCCGCCCATACACTTGATGGAGGCGGCCGAGATCACGCCCTCGGGCGTCCCGCCGATCCCCCACAGGAGGTCCACGGGCGACTCGTCCTGGACCGCGAGCAGCGCCGCGGAGACGTCGCCGTGCTCGATGAACCTGATCCGCGCCCCGACCCGGCGGATCTCGGCCACCGCGTCGGCGTGGCGGTCGCGCTTCAGCATCATCACGGTCACGTCGCGCACGTCGGTCCCCTTCTCCTTGGCCACGAGCTTCAGCGTCTCCTCGAGCGGGCGGTCCAGGTCGAGCAGGTGCGCGAACCCCTGCTGGGCGGCGATCTTCATCATGTAGACGCACGGCCCGGGGTCGAACATCGTCCCCCGCTCGGACAGCGCCATCACGGCCAGCGCGCGCGGCGAGCCCTCCGCCGCCAGCGTCGTGCCCTCGAGCGGATCGACCGCGATGTCCACCTCCGGGGGCGAGCCGTCGCCGATGTGCTCGCCGTTGTAGAGCATCGGGGCCTCGTCCTTCTCGCCCTCCCCGATCACCACGACCCCATCCATCCGCACGCTGTCGAGCATCAGCCGCATCGCGTCGACGGCAGCGCCGTCCGCCGACTCCTTCTCCCCCAGCCCCACCCAGCGCGCGGCCGCGAGCGCGCCGTACTCGGTCACGCGCACGAGCTCCATCGCGAGGTTGCGGTCGGGCCGCGAGCCTGTGGGGTCAGGCATGTCTAGCGGAAGCTCACAGCACGCCGGGCGGTTTTCGCGCGCGCCCGTAGCGGGCCTGGCGGATGAGGCCGCCGGCGAGGATCATGTTCGCGCCGATCAGGCCGACGATGTAGCCCGGCTTGATCGAGATGCCCACGGCGTCGCTGCCGCCCGGCCGGCCGAGGATGATCCCGTTCAGCAGGATCAGCGCGCCCGCGACCATTCCCACGATCATCGTCACCTCGCCCGGCGCCCATGTGAGCTGGTGTCCGCGGGCGAGGATGTATGCGAGCACGAACGGCGCGATGCACGCGGCGACCAGCAGGATGTCCATGATCTTGTAGGTCTGGAACGCGTTGAAGTTGCCGTAGCTCCCGTGCAGCGTGGAGTTCACGTTGCAGTTCGGATGGGCGCCCGGGAGCGGCTTGCTGCCGCAGCTGGTCGAGAACCAGGGGAGGAACAGCGATCCGAGCAGGACCGCGGAGCCCGCGAAGCCGAGGTACTCGGGCCACTTCAGGAGCTTCATGTCGATGAGCGGGCCCTCTCGCGGCCCCTCCTTCTCGATGCCGTGGCGGGTGCTGCCCCCCATCGCTCCGAGGATCACGCCGCCCAGAATCGTTACGACCAAGAGCCCGATCGCCGGATGCGGGAGCTTGACCTTCGGCGCCTTACCGGTGGCCTCGTGCAGGATCAGGATGAAGCCGCCGAAGAGCGCGCCGCCTACGAAGCCCCGCAACGCCCCTTCGCGCCCGCCGTCGTGGTCGAACCCGGCGATGAAGCCGCCGATGACCGCGATGCCCACCGCGCAGACGATGTACGCGACCTTGTTGACCCCCAGCAGCCACCCGGACAGCGCGCCGAAAGCGGCCGGGACGAGCCCCGCCAGCAGGATCTGAACCCCGATCGGTCGCGTCCGAAGAAGCGGCTGCATCTCTCCCGATCGGGACCCTACCTCAGCGCGCGACGACGCGGCGCGCTCGCGGAGCTCCCTCCACGCCGAACCGTCGAAGCGTTAGGTTCCTCCTTGTCCAACTACAGCAGGAGGGTGTGAGATGGCGGTCACCAAGATCATCGAGGTGGTGGGCAGCTCGCCGGACAGCTCGGACGGTGCGGTCCAGGCGGCGCTGAACGACGCCCGGCAGACGCTCCGCAACATCAAGGCGGTCGACGTGGTCTCGACCGGCCTGCGCGGCGAGAACCTCGACGAGTGGCGCGCCCTGGTGCGCATCTCCTTCCTCATCGAGCGCGTGAGCGAGTAGTTCGAGTGGCATCTTCGGCGCGGGTCCCGCACCGGCGGTGCCCGCGCCGAACGAGCGCCGACGCGCCAAGACCTGAAACAGGGGGTTCTGGTGTGAGACGGTTCCGGAGAACCTGCGTAGTGCCCGTCGAACCCCGACTGGCCATTTGACCTTCGCTTCCCCCAAAACAGCGCCCCGAGGAGGGGCCGAATCCCTGCCCCGGGAACGGATCGGAGGCCTCCTGGAGGAGGCGCGCCAGCGAACGCTGTGGCTGGTCGACCCGGTAGCGGAAGCGGAGATGGACCGCGTCCACGACCCGCTGATGAGCCCGCTGGTCTGGGACCTCGCCCACATCGCGGCGTTCGAGGAGCTCTGGCTGTGTGTCCGAACCGGGGGGATCGACCCGCTCCGCCCCGACCTCCTGAGCGTCTACGACGCGCTCGAGACGCCACGCTCCGTGCGCGGCGACGTGCCCCACCTCGACCTCACGGGCGCCCGTGAGTACATGCGCGCCGTGCGCGAGCGCGCTCTCCGGGTGCGCGAGAGCGGTGCCGGTGACGTGGTCTGGGACATGGTGATCCAGCACGAGCACCAGCACAACGAGACGATGCTGCAGACGCTCGCGCTCGCCGAGCCCGGGGTGTACGCGCCGCCCGGGGCCCGCGCGCGGCCGCGCGGCGCCACGCGCACCGGCGGCATGGTGCGGATCCCCGGCGGTCCGTTCCTCGCCGGCTCGGACGAGCGCGGGTTCGCGTACGACAACGAGCGCCCCCGCCACGAGGTCCATCTGGCCGAGTTCGAGATCGACGCGCTGCCGGTGACCAACGGTGACTTTCTGGAGTTCGTCGAGGCGGGCGGCTACCGACACCCGGAGCTGTGGTCCGAGGACGGCTGGGCGTGGGTGCGGGAGGATGGCGTCAGCGGCCCGCTGTATTGGACCGGCGACGGGCGCGAGCGCCGCTTCGATCGCGTGGTCGAGATCGAGGCGGGGCTCCCTGTGATGCACGTGTCCTGGTTCGAGGCGGACGCCTACGCCCGCTGGGCGGGCAAGCGGCTCCCCACCGAGCTCGAGTGGGAGAAGGCGGCCGCATGGGGGCCTGACGCCAGCGAGCCGCGCCGCTACCCGTGGGGCGACACCGACGCCACGCCCGAGCGCGCGAACCTGGACCAGACCGCGTTCGGCCCGGTTCCCGCCGGCGCGCTCGCGGCTGGCGCCTCGGCCTACGGCGTGCTCGGGCTCGCGGGCGACGCCTGGGAGTGGACCAGCAGCGAGTTCTCCGGCTACGCGGGCTTCCGCGCGTTCCCGTACCGCGAGTACTCGGAGGTCTTCTTCGGATCGCACTACCGCGTCCTGCGCGGCGGGTCGTGGGCCACGCGGCCCCGTGTCGCGCGCAACACGTTCCGCAACTGGGACTACCCGCAGCGGCGGCAGATCTTCTCCGGATTCAGGTGCGCGGCGTGACGGACCTGCTTGCCGAGCCGCGGATCAGGATCGACGACCGGTTGAACGGCTCGGCCGGCGGCGACATCGCCGCGGAGGTCCGGGAGGGCCTTACGAAGGCGCCGCTGAAGGAGCTCCCGCCCAAGCTCTTCTATGACGCCCGCGGGTCGGAGCTGTTCGACCGGATCACCCAGCTGCCCGAGTACTACCCGACCCGCTGCGAGCGCTCCATCCTCAACCGCCGGGCGCCTGAGATCGTCGAGATCGCGGGCGCCGAGGAGCTGATCGAGCTGGGTTCCGGCTCGGCCTCGAAGACGCGTGCGCTGCTCTTTGCGATGGCCGGCGCCGGGGCCCTGAGGCGGTACGTGCCGGTGGACGTGTCGGCCGCGCCGGTGGAGCGCTGCGCCGATGAGCTCAGCGAGCTCTACCCCGGGATCGAGGTGCATGGCCTGATCGGCGACTTCAACCGCGACCTCGTCCACCTGCCGGACGGCGAGCGGCGCCTCTTCGCCTTCCTGGGCGGGACGATCGGCAACCTCTATCCGGACGAGCGGATCGAGTTCCTGGGTGCGTTGCGCGAGCTGATGGGCGCTGACGACCGGTTGCTCCTGGGCACCGACCTGGTCAAGGACGCCGCCGTGCTCGAGGCCGCCTACGACGACGGCGAGGGCGTGACAGCCGAGTTCAATCGCAACGCTCTACGCGTGGTGAACCGCGAGCTCGGCGCCGACTTCCTCGTCGAGCGCTTCGAGCACCGAGCCTTCTTCGACGAGCGCCGGTCGTGGATCGAGATGCGGCTGCACTCTTTGGATGACGTGGTCGTGGACGTCCCTGGCGCCGAAATCGAGGTCGCGTTCGAGGCCGGGGAGGAGATCCGCACCGAGATCAGCGCCAAGTTCACGCCCGCGGGTGTGGATCGCGAGCTCAGCCAGGCCGGCCTACGGCTCGAGGAGTTCTGGACGGACGACGGCGGGCTCTTCGCGCTGAGCCTCTCGGCGCCGGCGCGGTAGCTTCACCGCGCCTCCGCACGCCAGTCCCGGAAGGCGTGCAGCAGCGCGTCGCGCGCCTCGGGCGAGATGGTCTCCTCGTCGAGCCGTCCCAGCACGCGCAGGGTCCGGCGCATCTGCTCCAGGTAGGCGCGGCAGCCGTCGCAGCCGGCGATGTGGCGCTCGAACCGGCGCCGCTCGCGCCAGGAGAGCGCGCCCTCCAGGTAATCGGTGACCAGCTCGACCATCTGCCGGCATGGGATCCCGGACCCGACCAGCCTCATGAGAGGTACTCCTCCAGGGCCCGCCTGACCCTGCTGCGCGCGCGGTGCAGGAGGACCCGCTGGTTGCCATCGGTCAGGTCGAGCAGGTCGCGCACCTCCGCCGCGCCGAAGCCCTCAACGTCACGGAGGGTGATCACCTGCCGCTGGACCGGGGGCAGCTTCGCGATCTCCGCGTCGATGACCGAGCGGGCCTCGCCCGCCAGCAGCCGTGCCTCGGGCTCGCCCTCCCACGATCGCGGCGGCGAGCTCCAGGCGCCATCGGCTCCGAAGCGATCCGGATCCACGGCAGGCTCGCCGTCCTCGCGTTCGAGCGACGAGAACGGGACGCTCCGCGACTCGCGCTCGCCGCGCGTCTTCGCGCGGTTCACGAGGATCCGGAAGATCCAGGTCTTGAGCGAGGACCGTCCCTCGAAGCGATCGATCCCGTTGAGGACCCCCAGCCAGGTCTCCTGAGCCACCTCCTCGGCCACTGCCCGGCTCGGAACGAATGACTGCGCAAGCCTCACGAGCGCGGGCTGATAGCGCTCTACGAGCTCCATGAAGGCCGCCTCGTCGCCCGCCCGGAGCCGCTCGACGAAGGCGGCGTCGGCATCGGCCTCCGGCGACGGCTTGTGCTCGAGGGGTCGCACGCGCACTCGATCATTCCGAATAGTCGCGCGCCGGGTGGGGCGCGTTACAGTCGCCGCGCTTGCGCCGCCGGCTCGCCGAGACCACGATCCGAGTGCTTCGCGACCTCACCGGCCGCTGGGGCTTCGCCCGTCGAGCGCGACTCAAGCTGCGTGACCTGGTCGCCCGCTCGGGCCCACCGCGCTGGGAGGCGACCCGGGACGATCTGTCCTTCCGCTACCTGCGCGGCGACGGGATCGAGATCGGCGCGCTCAACATGCCGCTGCGCGTTCCGCCGCAGGCCCGCGTCCGCTACGTGGATCATGCCAGCGCGGACGAGCTGCGCGAGCTCTACGCCTGGGAGCTCCACATCCACGGCTGGCCACTCGTGCCTCCCGACGTGATCGACGACGGCGAGCGGCTCACGAAGTTCGAGGACGCGTCGCTCGACTTCGTGATCGCAAACCACATGCTCGAGCACGTGGAGGACCCGATCGCCGCGCTCCACCACTTCCTGCGCGTGCTGCGTCCGGGCGGCATCCTCTTCCTGACCCTCCCGGACGCCCGCCACACGTTCGACGCGCGCCGCGAGCGCACCACTGTCGAGCACCTGCTGCGCGACCACCGCGAGGGGCCGGAGGCCTCTCGCCGCGACCACTACGAGGAGTGGGCCCGCGTCATCGAGAGCGTTCCGGAGGAGCGGGTGCCGGCGCGAGTGGAGGAGCTCGCCACGGAACAGCCGCGGCACCACTTCCACGTCTGGGAGCTCGACACGTTCCTCGAGTTCCTGATCGCCCTTCAGCCCCCGGCCGACCTTGAGGCCGCTCGGGCCACCGAGAAGGAGTTCGCCGTGATCCTGCGCAAGAACCCGGACAAGCACTGGCCGGAGACCGCACGGTGACCGAGCTCCGGGGCGAGCGTGTCGCCCTCCGCCGCGCGACAGCGGCGGACGTCCACGCCATCGCGGCGATCCTCGCGGAGCCGGAGGTGGCGCGCTGGTGGGGCGAGCACGACACCGCCCAAGCGCTGATCGACGACCCGTCGGTCGAGACCTTCGTCATCAAGTTGGGCGGTGAGGTCGCGGGCGTGCTGCTGGTCTCCGAGGAGGACGAGCCCGAGTACCGGCACGCCGCGCTCGACATCAGCCTGGCCACGCGCTACCAGAACCAGGGGCTGGGCCGTGAGGCGCTTCGGCTGATGATCGACCACCTGGCCGGCGAGCGCGGGCACCACCGCTTCACGATCGACCCGGCCGCCGACAACGAGCGGGCCATCCGCTGCTATGCGGCCGTCGGCTTCAAGCCGGTCGGCGTTCTGCGGCGGTACTGGCGCGACCCCGGCGGCGTCTGGCGCGACGGGCTGCTGATGGACATGCTGGCCGGCGAGCGCTTGTAACGGCCCGGCGCAGCCGAGAGACTGCTCACCGTCTTGCCACCCGAGGAGAGGACGACAGCGTGAGCGATTACGACGTCATCGTCATCGGCGGGGGCCCGGCCGGCGAGCACTGCGCGGCGGCGCTCGCGGACGGCGGGCTGAAGGTGGCGATCGCGGAGCGCGAGCTACTGGGCGGCGAGTGCACCCATTGGGCGTGCATCCCCTCGAAGACCCTGCTGCGCTCGGGCGAGGTGCTGGCCAACGCGCGCGAGGCGCCCGGGGCCGCCGAAGTGGTGAAAGGGAGCGTGGTGGACGCGCCGGCCCTGTTCAAGTGGCGCGACTTCGAGGTGAACGACTACGACGACTCGTCGGACGAGAAGTGGGCGGATGGCGAGGGCATCGACGTGCTGCGCGGCGTGGCCCGTTTCGCCGGCCGGGGGACCGTCGCAGTTGGCGACCGCGAGTACACCGCCGACAACGTCGTGATCTCCACCGGGTCGGATCCGGTGATTCCGCCCATCGACGGGCTGCGCGAGCTCGACGGCGTGTGGACCAACCGCGAGGCGACCGGGCTCAAGGAGGTCCCGCGGCGCCTGCTGGTGCTGGGCGGCGGCCCCGTCGGCGTCGAGATGGGCCAGGCGGTGCGGCGGATGGGCGCCGAGGTGGCGCTCGTGGAGGGCGACGACCACCTGCTCCCCCGTGAGCCCCGGCCGGTGGGCGAGGGCCTGGGAGAGGCGCTCGCCGCGGAGGGCATCGAGCTCAAGTTCGGGCAGCACGCCACGGCCGTCCGCCGCGACGGGGAGGACTACGTGCTCGAGTTCGGCGACGGTACGGAGCTGCGGGGCGACCGTCTGCTGGTCGCCACCGGCCGCAAGCCCCGCACAGCCGAGCTCGACGTGGAGAAGGCCGGCCTCGAGCTAGGCGATCGGGGCGAGGTGAAGGTCGACGAGCGGATGTCGGCCGGCGACGGGATCTGGGCGATCGGCGACGTGACCGGCGTGTGGCCGCTCACCTACGTGGGCAAGTACCAGGGCCGCGTGGTGGCGGCGAACCTCCTCGGCCGCGACGCCAGGGCGAGCTACGACGCCGTGCCGCGCGTGGTCTTCACCGACCCGCAGGCGGCCTCGGTGGGGGAGCCCGACGGCGCCAAGACCGCCCGTGTGGAGCTCTCCGGGGTGGCGCGCACCTCCACGTACACGCGGGCCTACGACACGAAGCCCGGCTTCCTCACGCTCGTCTCCGACGGCGAGCGACTCACCGGCGCCTAGGCCACCCTCGCGATCCGCGCCGGCGTGACGCTCGAGACGATGCTGGACACGATCCAGCCCTTCCCCACCTTCTCCGAGGCGTACCTCGACGCCCTCCGCGAGCTGCTCGGGCGGTAGCGAGCCCGCAGCGCCTCGCGCTACTCGGGCGCTTCCCGGCCGGGCGGGCGGTTCTGAGCCGCGCGCAGCGCGAGGCACAGGAGCGCCGGCACGACGAGCAGCAGCAGCCCGAGCAGCACCCAGAACGTCCAGGCCCCCACCCAGCGCGGGTGGAAGAGCGCGGCGCGGCGGAAGATGTCGGGCACCAGCGACAGCGCCGTCCGGGGCGGGCGCTGGAAGTCGATGAGGATGTCGGCGGCCTGCACGTGGCCGTCGATCGTGGCGTAGCTCGGCTCGTTGTCGTTCGGCCCGCTGCTGAAGAGGCCGACCTTCCAGCGGCCAACGTCGCGGATGCACAGGTCAATCGACCGGCCCTTGGGCACCGCCGGACGGATCTGGATCGGGGTGACCTTGTTCTCGGGATGGCCGTCGCCCAGGGAACCCGAGGCCAGCGGCCGTAGGCTCCCGTGGTCGAGCACGCGCACCGAGAGCCTCGGAACGGGGTGGTAGTACGCGGCTGGCAGGATCGTGATCGAGTCGAACGACTCCTCCACGTCGATCCGCCGCTGGCACCCGTCGTGCCCGGGCTTCACCACCACGCCGGGCATCGCGGGCCGGACGGCCAGCGAGAACGCCATGTGCCGCTTGTCGGTGACGACCACGATCGCGAGCGCAACGACGCCGGTGAGGTAGGCGAGCAGAACGCCCCGGACAGCGCGGCTACGCATAGAACCTCCCGGCGACCATCGCCAGCGAGAGGATCTGGAGCACCGCCATCCCGCCGACCACGAGTCCGGCCGCGAGCTCCCTGCGACGGTCCCTCAGCAGCGTTAGCGCAGCGGCCACGGCGACCCCCGTGATCGGCATCAGCGGCAGCAGGTAGCGGCCCTGGATCCGGATGCCGTACTTCAGCGTGACCAGCTCGCGGTACTCGAGCCAGCCGAGGCCGAGCAGCAGCGGGAACAGCATGAGCGCGAAGAACAGGAGCACCGCGCCCGGGATCCGGAACAGGCGCCGCTTCAGCGCCACTGCGGCGCCGGCGAACGTGCTGAGCGATACCAGCGCGAACAGCGGGTAGACCGCCTCCGGGAAGCGGGTCTCGAGCCATCCGAACGACGCCCAGGAGGTCTTGATGTAGACCGAGTAGGGCGGGAACGTCCGCAGCACGGGAAAGTCGCGCGTGAACGGCGGCTTGTGCGGGAGCCAGAAGCGCAGCAGGTAGCTCACGAACTCGCGCGCCTCCGCGAGGCTCTTGGGGTAGGCGTGGTCTACCTGCCCCCCGCCGCCGCGGCTCGCGAAGAGCGCGACCGCGGCCACCAGGGCGCAGCCGCCGGCCACCAGCGCCGCACGGCCGACGATCGCGCTCCTCAGTAGCTCCCTCCGTGCCCGCCACACCGGGACGAGCAGGGCGAACGCCACGGCGGGCAGGAAGAGGAGGGCGGTGCCCTTCACCAGCGCGGCACCGATCATCAGCGCGACCAGGGCCGCGGCGCGACGCCAGGCGAGACCGCGCAGCAGCGTCCGCACGGATAGCCAGATCACCAGGCCGATCAGGGCATCGAATGCGGCGTCTGGGTTCACGCCGCTCGAGATGAACGTGGTCATCGGCTGGAGCGCGACCACCGAGGCGCCGGCCAGCTGGAGCAGCCGCGCGTCACCCACGAACTCGCCGACCACAAGCCACCCCGCCACGGCGGTCACCAGCATCAGCAGACCCGAGAACAGCCGCATCGCGTACAGCCGGTCGAAGAAGTCGCCGCCAGAGGCCAGCTCGTACGGGATCGCCTCGTACAGGTAGTAGAGGGGCGGGTTGATCGCCTGGGTGCCCAGGTTGCGGACGTTCGACCGCCCGCCGCCGTCCAGGGCCCGGGCCGCAGCGCGCCAGCGGGCCTCGGCCGCGGCGCTCCAGGGCGGCTTCTCGTGGGGGTTCTGGATGATCGTGAAGGCCCGCGAGTGGAGGCCCGCGGCCTCCTCCTCGGTGGAGAGCTGCCGCGGGGTGTTGCGTCCACCGCCCTTCGGCCGCTTGTGCTTCTCCACGAGCGACTGCACGTAGCCGTAGTGCGCCTGCTCGTCCGGCACCTGAAGGGGCGGCACGAACAGCGACCACGCGACCACGAAGGCGAGGACGGCGCCGAGGAGCAGGAGGAGTGGCCGCGGGACCTTCCGCACGGGGCCGGCGAGCGTATCTGTTCGCTCAGGCCCTTTAGGCTCCGCGGGGATGAGGATCGAGGGGATCGGCGCGTTCGTGGCCGGTGGGGCGTCGGGACTGGGTGAGGCGACGGCCCGCGGACTGGTGGAGCGCGGCGCGCGGGTGGCGATCGCGGTGCGACGTGACGGAGGAGGGCGACGTGGAGGGTGCGGTCGCGGGGGCGGTCGAGGCGCTCGACGAGATCCGCCTGACCGTGAACTGCGCGGGTATCGGCTGGGCGGAGCGCACCGTGAGCAAGCGCGGGCCAGCGCAGCTCCAACCGTTCGAGACCGTGGTCCGGGTGAACCTGATCGGGACCTACAACGTCCTGCGGCTGGGCGCCGCGGCGATGAGCCAGAACGAGCCCGACGAGGGCGGCGAGCGCGGGGCGGTCGTCATGACCGCGAGCATCGCCGCGTTCGACGGCCAGATCGGCCAGACCGCCTACTCGGCCTCCAAGGGCGGCGTGGTGGGGCTGACGCTGCCAGCCGCGCGCGACCTCGCGCGCCAGGGCATCCGGGTCTGCACGATCGCGCCGGGTACCTTCGACACGCCGCTGCTCGCGGCCCTGCCCGAGGAATCGCGCCAGGCGCTCGGCGAGCAGATCCCGTTCCCCTCGCGGCTCGGGCGGGCCTCCGAGTACGCCGCGCTCGCCCTGCACATCGCCGAGAACCCGATGCTGAACGGCGAGACGATCAGGCTCGACGGCGCCCTTCGGATGCCGCCGAGGTAGCGGCCCCCATATGCTCTGGGGCCCTTCGCTGTACCCGAGAAAGGAAGCTGATCAATGCCTGAAGCCGTGATCGTCGACGCCCTGCGCACCCCGATCGGGCGCGCGTTCAAGGGCTCACTGACCCAGGTGCGCCCGGACGACATGACCGCCTACGTGGTGGACCAGCTGCTCGAGCGCAACCCCGACGTGGATCCCGAGAGCGTCGAGGACCTGGTCTGCGGCTGCGGCATGACCCAGGGCGAGCAGGCCTTCAACATCGGCCGCATCGCGGTGCTCCTCTCAGAGAAGCTGCCGGACTCCGTGACCGGCGCGACGATCGCGCGCTACTGCGCCTCGAGCCTGAACTCGATCCGCATCTGCGCCGATGCGATCAAGGCGGGCGACGGCGACACCTACATCGCCGCCGGCGTCGAGTCCACCAGCCGGGTGGGGCCGGTGGGCGAGGCGACCTTGCCCGACGCCCAGAACTCGAAGCTCCAGGGCTCGAACGGCACGCACAACGCCTACATCTCGATGGGGGAGACGGCCGAGAACGTGGCCGACCGCTTCAACGTCACGCGCGAGTCGATGGACGAGTACGCCAAGCGCTCCCAGGACCTGGCGGTGGAGGCGCGCGACTCGGGTTTCTTCGACCGCGAGATCCTGCCCGTGGAGACGCCCGACCACGGAACCGTGGACAAGGACGACGGCCCGCGCCCGGGGACGACCGTGGAGAAGCTGGCGGAGCTCAAGCCGGCCTTCCGCGAGGACGGCCGCGTGACCGCGGGCAACTCGTGTCCCCTGAACGACGGCGCCGCCGCGGTGCTGCTGATGAGCGAGGAGAAGGCGAAGGAGCTGGGCGTCAAGCCGCGCGCGCGAGTGATCGCCGCCGCTACCAGCGGCCTCGAGCCGGAGATCATGGGCGTGGCGCCCATCGGCGCGATCTTCAACGTGCTGAAGCGCGCCGGGATGACGATGCAGGACGTGGACGTGGTCGAGCTGAACGAGGCGTTCGCCGCCCAGGTCATCCCGATCATGGAGAAGTGCGAGATCCCGCTGGAGAAGCTGAACCCGCACGGCGGGGCGATCGCGCTCGGCCACCCCTTCGGGATGACGGGCGCGCGCATCATGTGCACGCTGCTCAACGACCTCGAGACCGCCGACAAGACGATCGGGCTCGAGACCATGTGCGTGGCCGGCGGCCAGGGCATGGCGATGGTCGTGGAGCGGCTGAACTAGCGGGAAGCTCGTCACTGTGCTGGCTGGACCCCCGTAGGCAGGGTCAAGGCAGGACAGTGCCGCCCGGTCCGCGATCGGCGCCCGCGGTGAACCGTGCGGCCGGTAGCCTCGCAGCCATTGGCAAATGCGTACCGGATCGATGAGCTTGGCTGGCTGCAATTCCAACAGCTGTGCGCGTGCCTACTCCGGCTTGCCGCAGGACTCCCGTCATCGGCATGGACTGGAAGCGCCGACGAGAGGCGCGACGCCGACCTCGCCACTGACCTGAGGCTTGGGTCGCTTGGCCGGACGCTCGTAGGTCCGGTGCATGTCAGTGTCGTCTGGTGGCGCGACGGCCCGGCGGCAGACTGGGTCCCTCCGCCATTCGGCGCACGGGTTCGTCGATCCCGTGCGATGCGACTGCTCGACCTGGTTCGGGAGGGGGTGGCGGAGCGAGTCAACCGGGGGCAGCCTCCAACCTCGCTTCTCGTGCTTACCAATGCCGGGCAGGACCCGCTCGACGATGCGGTCGTTGCGCAGGTGCTCACCGGCCTGGTCGAACGCGAGAACATCGCCGTGGCACGGACGGATGAGATCTCCACCGAGCTCGAAGCACGCCCAAGCCTCAGGCGGTCCGTGCCGGCAGTCCTTGGGCTTGGGCCGGTCGAGTCGCTGATCGACGAGGCCGTCCGCAGCCGGTCCACCTGCGATCTGGACATGGCCGCGGAGCTCGCGCGCGTCTTCGTCGCCACTGCGCCGTACATGCGCGCGCTCGACGTTCTCGAGCGGCACTCGTTCAGCGTCCTTACGGGTCCGCCCGAGATGGGGAAGACGGCAATCGCCCGGATGATCGGACTGGCGCAGCTCACCGCCGGCTGGCAGGTGCACGAATGCGCCCACCCCGACGATGTGTTTCGCGCGTACGAGCGCGAACGGGAGCAGGTGTTCATCGCCGACGACGCCTTCGGCTCGACGGAGTACTCGCCCGACTCGGCGGAGCGCTGGGCGCGCGAACTTGATCGCATCCTTGCGCGGATGGACGAGCGTCACTGGCTCCTGTGGACATCGCGCCCCGCTCCACTCCGCGCAGGCCTCCGCCGGGTACATCGGGAGCGCGGACTCGAGCGGTTTCCGCAGCCTGGTGACGTGCTTGTGGACGCGAGTTACCTCGCCACCTGGGAGAAGGCGTTGATCCTCTTCCGCCATGCGAAGGCTGCCCATCTAGCGGAGCCGGTAGTTGGATTCGTGAAGACCGAGGGAGTGCGAGTGGTCGGGCATCCCTACTTCACCCCCGAGCGCATTCGCCGCTTCGTCGCCGACACCCTCCCCAACGTCGACGTAGCGCGGCGCTCGGACGCAGACGCTCTCGTTGACGCCGCGCTGCGGGAGCCAACTCGGGCGATGACAGCGTCACTTCGGGCACTGGGAGCGGAGCATCGAGATCTCCTGGTGGCGATGCTCGACGCTCACGGCGCGTCGATCAACCAGCGCGAGCTTGCTGCAGCGGTTCGCCGGCATCACGATGGTGGTCTCTCCCGTCCTCCGGCTGAGCTCTTCGACCGGCTGGCCGACCACTTCCTCAAGGTGTCGGATGTCGCGGTGCGGTGGGTCCATCCGAGCTGGCGCGATCTCGTGATCGACGACCTCGCCTCGGACCCGGACCGCAGGCGCCGGTTTGTCTCCCGGTGTGGACTCGACGGCTTGGCGCTCGCGATTTCGACCCAGGGAGGTAGGCGCGGAGCCAGGGTCTTCCCGCTTCTACTTCAGGACGCCGATTGGGACGTGGCCGCCGATCGCGTATGGCAACTCGTCCCAAATCTCGACCATCCGGAGCTCGCGCGGCTGCTCCGTGTTCTTGGCAGCGCGACGGCGTGGGCCCGGGACCGGCCCAGCGCTTCGAGGGGGAGACGTTCCCGCTCGAGGTCCTGGACGCCTGGGTGGAGACCGCCGGCACTCTCGAGTACGCGCCGCCAGTCCCGCGACTTGCCCGCACGTGGGCCGATCTGCTCCCGGCCGTTCCTATCGCCGCCGGCTCGCCCCGCGAGCTGGAACGGGTCGACGACTGGCTCAGGCTCGCGCAGCTGCTCGAGCGATACGACCCCGAACAGCTCGCTGAGTTCGGGTTCCCGGATCGCTATTCGGAGACGATCGACGCGATGTTGTCGGCCGCACGCGAGGTCAGGGCGGATCCACAGCACGCCGACCTCGAGCCGCTATTGGCCCGTGCACTCGAGCGGCTGCGCCAGCTCATCCCGGAGCCGAGGTCGTGGGACGCGGAGACTGTCCTTGTGGAGCTTCGTGCCAGGCACGTCGAGACGGAACCTGAGTTCTCGCAGGTCACAGCTCCGCTGCTAGACCCGGACCTGAGCGTGGCGCGAATACTCAGCGACCTGGGGTAGCGGGGCACGCGAAACGCACGCCGCGGCTCAGGCGGCCGCCACGGCCGCCTGCAGCCGGCGCATCCCAGCCAGCCAGCGGTCGTAGTCCGACGCTTTCCGGCGCAGGAACTCGAGCACCTGCGGGTGCGGCAGGACCAGGAAGCGCTCCGCGGCGAGCGCCTCCACCACGGTGCCCGCCACCTCCTCGGGCTCCAGAACATCGCCCGTGGCTGCCACCACGCGCGAAGACATTCCCTCCTCCCCCTCGAGAGCCATGCCGGCCTGGAGCATCGCTGTGTTCACGCCCATCGGGCACAGGCAGCTCACCCGCACGCCGCGATCCCCGTAGGTCACCGACAGCCACTCCGCGAACGCCACCGTCGCGTGCTTCGTCACCGCGTACGGGGCCGACCCGATCTGGGTGAGGAGCCCGGCGGCCGACGCCGTGGCCAGGAAGTAGCCCTCGCCGCGCTCCACCCACTCGGGCACGAGCCGCCGCGCCGCCATCACGTGCGCTCGGACGTTCACGTCGAACGCCAGGCCCCAGACATCGTCGGGCGTGTCCAGGTCCGTGCCCACCCCCACCCCGGCGTTGGCGCAGAACAGGTCGATCGGTCCGAACGCCTCGCGGGCGGCCGCGAGCACCGCGTCGACATCGTCCTGCCGCGCGACGTCGGCCCGTATGCCGCGGGCCCGCTCTCCGATCTCGGCGGCGACGGCCTCGGCACCGGGGCCGTCGAGGTCGGCGACCAGCACCCCCCGTGCGCCCTCCCCGGCGAACCGGTGCGCCATGGCGCGCCCGATCCCGGACGCCCCGCCGGTCACGACCGCCACCCTGTCGCGCAACTCCCCGGCTTAGCCGACCGCTCCGGCCGCCACGCGCTCCCGCTCAGCGCGAGCCACGAGATTGGCGATCGCATCGGCGATCTGCGTCCACACGCCTCGGGGGAGGTCGTGTCCCATACCGGCGATCGTGACGAGCTCGGCGCCCTCGATGGCCGCCGCCGTGGCGCGCCCTCCTTCCACGCGGATGAGCGGGTCGCTCTCGCCGTGGATCACAAGGGCCGGCACGCGCAGGGCCCGGAGCGCCTCCGTGCGCTCGCCCGATGCCTGGACGGCCGCGATCTGGCGCGCGATCCCGCCCGGGTCGTAGCCGCGGTCCCACGCCCGGCCGGCCACGTCGCGGATGGCCGCCTCGTCCATCGGGAACCCGGGC
>VAWV01000129.1 GCA_005883295.1 Actinomycetota bacterium | reverse complement strand
GGGCCACCCCGAGCCCCAGCCGCCGCCGAAGAACGGCACCGCGCCGCGGGTAGACGCCGCACGGGCCGGCGCGCGGGCCCGCAAGCTGCCCTTCGTCCTGCTGGGCTTCCTCGGCGCCGACGGGTATCCGGTCGTCCACCGGGTGGAGATCGCCGACGCGGGGCCCGAGGGGATCGTCCTGACCGCCGCGGACCCGTCGCTGATCCCGCCAGGCGGCCGCCGCGCAGGTCTCCTCGCCCACGACTACGGCAAGCAGCTGGTGGCCCTCCGCGTCCAGCAGTTCACGGGCTGGCTGACTGCCGACGAGGGCTCCGGGCGCGCGCTGTACGCGCCGCATACCCAGCAGGGATTCCGCGCACCCGGCAACAAGACGCTGCTGCTGCTGGCCAACGGATTCCTGGCCAAGCGGGGGCTGCGGAAGGCGGTCAGCTCGGGCACCCTGGACCGGCTGCGTAAACCGCCGCCTGAGCCCTCCCGGTCCTCCTAAGCTGGGCCGGTGCGGTCCCTCATAGCGCGCATGGGAGGGCTCGCGGTCGCGTGCGCCGCGGCCGCGGTCTCCGTCGCCGTCCCCACGAGCCAGGGAGCGGCGCAGGTGGTCCGCGTGAGTGCGGATCCGGGCCTGTCGCCGTCGTTCAACGCCTCGACGTCCGACTACGTGAGCGGCTGTGGCAAGGACCGCCCCCTCAAGCTCTCGCTGAACGCTCCGTCCGGCTCGACCGTTTCCGTCGATGGAGCGAAGGCGCGCTCCGGCAGCTTCAGCGTGACCGTCGACCTGCACGTGAACCAGGCCGCCAGGCTGGTGGTGACCTCGGGCGGCCGCCGCTCGGACTACCACGTCCGCTGCCTGCCCTCCTCGTTTCCCCGCTGGAGGTTCGAGCGATCGGGCGAGCCGCAGTCCGAGTGGCTCCTGATGGCGCCGGTGGCGCCGACGTCCGCCACCGCGGCCCGCTCCCACTTCGTGACGATCGTCGACCGCCGGGGCGTCCCGATCTGGTGGGTGCGGGAGAAGGTCAGCCCGTTCAACAGCGTCCTCCTCCCGGGCGGCGACATCGCATGGACGCGCTTCTACGGCGACCCGTTCGGCATGAGGAGCACGGCGGCCTGGGAGGTCCACCGGCTCGACGGGAGCCTCGTGAGGACCCTCCAGACCAACGGATCGCCGGCGGACACCCACGACATGGAGCCGCTATCGGACGGCGACTACCTGCTCACCACCTACAGGCTCCGGCACAACGTGGACCTCTCGAAGTACGGCCACTCAGCGCACGCCGCCGTGCTCGACGGCGAGATCCAGGAGATCACGCCCAGCGGTCAGGAGGTCTGGTCGTGGAACTCGAAGGACCACATCGGCCTCGACGAGACACAGGCCTGGTCGCACGCGAAGCGGACCACGCTCGGGGGTACCCGCGCCTGGGACGTCTTTCACCTGAACTCCGTCGCCGAGGACGGCCACGGCGGGCTCGTGATCTCGGCGCGGCACGTGAACGCCGTCTACGACATCGACCGTCTCAGCGGGAACGTGAAGTGGAAGTTGGGCGGCACGCGTACGCCCCAGAGCCTCAAGGTGGTCGGCGATCCACGCAAGCCCACCTTCGGGCTCCAGCACGACGCGCGCGTCCTGCCGGACGGCACGATCACGGTCTTCGACAACCGCACGCAGGTGAGCAAGCCGCGCGCGGTGCGGTTCGCGATCAACCCCTCGAAGCGCACGGCCACCTTCGTGCAGGAGATCACCGATCCGGAGGCGCCCACATCGGGTTCCATGGGGAGCGCGCGCCGCCTCGCCGGCGCCGACTGGGTGATCTCGTGGGGCGGGACCAAGCTGGTGTCGGAGATCTCGGCGTCGGGGCGGGTCGTGTGGCGGCTCAAGTTCGCCGACTCGATCAGCTACCGGGTCACGCCGATTCCGTTCGGCACCTTCCAGGCCACCACCCTGCGGCGGGCGATGGACCGGATGCACCCGCGGTGAGACGAGCGCTCTGGGTGGGCCCGGCGGCTGCGCTGGCGGTCGCCGCGGCCATGGCTCTTGCGGCGGGCGGCCCGGCTGGCGGCTCGCAGGACGGGCTCCGGATCGGCGCACAGCCCGGCCTCGTCCCGGCGTTCGACACCGGTGTGAGCGACTACGTGAGCCGCTGCGGACGGTCGCGGCCGCTCACGCTCTCTGTTCATGCCCCCTCGGGCCAGACGGTGAGCGTGGACGGGGGTTCCGCGCGGTCGGGCGACTTCAATGCGAACGTGACGCTCACGGCCGGGCAGGCGGTCGTGGTGAGGGCGAGCTCCGCTGGCCAGCGCACCGATTACCACATCCGCTGCCTCCCGAAGGGCTTCCCGCGGTGGAAGGCCACGGTGACCGGCACGCCTCAGGCGCAGTGGTACCTGGTCAGTCCAACCGGGCACTACGCGGCGTTCTTCGATGCGCACGGAGTGCCGGTCTGGTGGAAGCGGACCAAGGACCAGCCGTTCAACCCCACCCTCCTCCCGGACGGCAACATCGCCTGGTACCCGCTGCTGGGCGGCCGGATCGGCGTGTCCCGCGACCGTAACTACGAGGAGCACCGGCTGAACGGCTCGTTCGTTCGCACGCTCGCGGCCGTCGGGCCGCCGACCGACATCCACGAGATCGTGGAGCTACCGAACGGCCACTACCTCCTCGACACCTACCCGACCCGTGGCGGCGTGGACCTGCGGTCCTACGGCGGTCCCGCGAAGGCGAAGGTCTTCGAGGGAGAGGTACAGGAGATCACCCGCAGCGGGCGCCTCGTGTGGAAGTGGAGCTCGCGGGGGCGCATCTCGGTGTCCGAGACGGGGCACCGGTGGTGGCGGGCGATCATCGCCGGGCAGCAGAGCAGGCCGAAGAGCAAGCGCGTCTACGACACCGTGCACGTCAACTCGATGGCGCTCGACGGCCCAACGCTGATCGTCTCGATGCGCCACGACGACGCGCTGTACGGGATCGACAGGCGTAGGGGGCGCATCGAGTGGAAGCTCGGCGGGACGCGGAGCGCGCAGAGCCTCGACATCGTCGGCGATCCGCAGTACGCGTCCACCACGTTCGGCGGCCAGCACGACGTCCGTGTGCTGTCAGACGGCACGGTGACGGTCTACGACAACAGCACGGATCGGAACCGGCGACCTCGAGTGGTTCGGTACAGGATCGACACCGCCGCTCGGACGGCCACCCTGCTCGAGCAGCTCACAGACGGCCGGGTGAAGGTGTCCGGCTGGGGCGGCGGCGCCCGCAAGCTGACGGGCGGCGACTGGGTCGTGGCCTGGGGAGGCGACCACTGGGTTACCGAGATGACCGAGTCCGGGGCCCCGGTCCTGAGCCTGAAGTTCCCGGGCCGGAACTGCTATCGCGTGGACCCGGTGCCGCCCGGCCGGCTCAGCGCGGCGACGCTGCGCGCCGCGATGGACCGGATGCACCCGCGGAAAGGGCGAACGTGAGCGAGATCGTGAAACCGTGGGCTCTGTCAGGAACCTACCTCGAGGCCTGCAACTGCGAGGTGATCTGCCCGTGCCGGCGCATCGGCGGCCGACCCGGAGGCCGATCGACCTACGGAACATGCATGTTCGCGCTGTCCTGGGCGATCGAGCAGGGGAACGCGGGCGAGATGGACCTGGCGGATCAGCGCGCGGCGCTCGTCGGGAGGTACGACGACGACGAGGCCGGCTCGCCGTGGGACTTCCTGCTCTACATCGACGAGTCGGCGGACGAGCCCCAGCGGGAGGCCCTGACCGAGATCTTCCTGGGACGTGCGGGCGGCACGGCCCTTCAGCAGTTTCCGTGGGCCTTCAAGTCGAGTCGCCTGATCGAGGTCCGCACCGCCCGCATCGAGCTCGACCACACTCCACGGCGCGGCTGGTTCCGCGTGGGGAGCGAGGCGGAGGTCCGCGTTCGCGGGCCT
>VAWV01000061.1 GCA_005883295.1 Actinomycetota bacterium | reverse complement strand
GCGATAGCGGTACTTGAAGAACTGCCGCTGCTCGCGGTAGCCGACGGCGGCAACGGCGAGGACGAGGACGGCCACCGCGAAAGGTCCCGGCCGGCGCGCGGGCAGCAGGGACCGCCAGGGCCAGCGCCGCGCCGCTCGTACGGCGCCGATCACGGCCAGGCAAGCGACGGACGCCAGCAGCGCGGCGCCTGTCCCCGTATTCAGCCCGCGGCGACCCAGAGCGTCCACGATCGCGGCGAGCATCAAGAGCTCGAGGGCGAGTCCGAGTCTTCCAATCCGGCCCGCCAGCCAAGCGAGCACGGGGGCGGCCATGAGCATCGCGGGCATGCCGTAGCGCGCGTTCGGGAGCACGTCGGGATGACCCGGCGGGCCGAGCGCGGAGTCGGGCGTCACCAGGTAGAGGGCCGTGAGGAGCAGCGCCGTCCCCGCGAGCACAACGGCCAGCACGGTCTCGCGCGCGGCGCGGCGGCGCACCACCCGCACCAGCTGCGCCAGGACCGCGACCACGGATCCGCCGAGGAGCATCGCTCCACCGAGCCCGAAGGCCGCGCGGAGCCCGGGCCAGATCGCGTGCCGCCAGACGGATGCGTTCCCGATGTAGTGGGCGAGCGTGAAACCGACCTGGCGCCGGGCGACGTCGGGCGGGCTCGAGAACAGGGTCACGCCGAACGCGCGAACGGTGGCCGGGAAGACCGGGTTCCCGTACTCGATCGCGTTTCGGACGAGCCAGAAGCCGCCCAATGCGAGCGTGAGCGCCACGAGGATCCCCCCGTCGGCCACGATTCGGCGGACTCGCCGCCCCGCGAGCCACGAAGCACCGGTCCAGACGGCCAGCACGACGCCGATGGTGGTCGGTCCGTACCACTTGGTGCCGAACGCGATCCCGAACCCGAGGCCCGCGAGCACCAGGTCCGCCCGCGCGCCGGTGCGCGAGTGCCTCACGAGGAAGAGCGCGCCTCCCGCGAGCGCCGCGAGCAGCACGGTGTCGGGCAGCGCGATGAGGAACGCGGTGTAGGACATAGCCGGGATCGCCACGCATGCGGACGCGGCGAGCAGCGCTGCGGGAGGCCCGACGCGCAGCTCCCGCCCCAGCGCGTACACCGCGGTCCCGGCGAGCGCGAAGAACGGGTACTGCACGAACCGCACAAGGAAGTCGGACCGCCACGGCAGCATCGAGCCGAGGATCACCAGGTCGCCGTCGTGCGGATAGCTCCCGTGCGACTGGAGCGGGAAGTAGTCCGCGAGCTGCCACAGGCTGTGGTCCTGCATCCAGCGCCCGAGCAGCGGCAGGTTGAACGTCAGGAGGTCGATCGAGTTGATGGCGGTGACGCCGCGGGAATGGGTGGCCGCCACGATCCAGCCCCCGAGGAGGCTGACGCCGATGGCCGCGATCGCGCCGGACAGCCGAGATCCAGACCTGCGCTCGGGGGCTGCGCTGGGAGCTCGGGCCTTCGCAGGTCCGTGTCGCACCGCCCACCACGCGATCGTGACCTCCGCGAGCGCTGCGGCGGCCACCGTCCAGCGCGACAGGACCGCCAGCGCCGCTGGCACGAGATGGGCCACGACAAACGCAGCCGTGAAGAGGAGACCCAGCGCCACGACGCGAGCCGAGCCGCGTATCGCCGGCATCGAGCGGCGGGCGATCAGGACGGCCGTTGCAAGCGCTGCGCCGCCGGTGAGGAGCGCGAAGAAGCAGCCGGCCGCGTACTCGGAGGGGGACACGGCGGCAGGAGAATAAGGCGGACCCGCACGGCGGGAGCCCGCCTGAGGCTACGATCGCCACCGAGCCGGGGTGATCACCTCCCGCTACAACCTTGCGTGCGCGGCGCTCGTGGCAACCGTGATCGCGGGGTGCGGCGGGCACGAGCGATCCCTCGAGGGGCTCCGAGTGATGACCGTGGGCCGCGAGTACGCCGAGCTGCTCTCACCCCCGGCCGGATCCGTGCGAGGGACCATCCTGCTGTTCCACAAGGGCGGCTGGGCGGCGGAGGGCCCCGCCGCGGTGCGCGGTTGGGGCTGGCGCGCGCTGACGTCCACCTACCGCAATGGGCGCGCCGGCCTCGCGGACGTCGTCGCCACGTTCGACTACGCGGAGCAGCGCTACGGCGCTTCGCCGATATGCGCGTATGGCGAGTCCAGCGGCGGCTACTGGGCACTCGTGCTCGCTGTCAGGCGCTCCCGGCTTCGCTGCGTGGTCGCCGCCGCGGCGCCGACGGACCTGCCGGCGTGGCCATCGGAGGTGCGGGATCGACCCACGCGCGCATTCGTCACGCGCACGCTGTCGGCCGTCTTCGGTCAGGGCCGCGCCGCCCTGGCCCGCGCGAGCCCGGTGCGCCTGTGGCGACCGAGGATGCCGGCGCGCCTGTTCCTGCTATACGCGGACGACGACCCGCTGGTGCCGGCGGCGCAGGGAGCGTCAATGGAGCGCCGCGCTCACGGGAGCGTCCTGTTCCGCCTGCCGGCGGGACGACTTCCATGGGTCCACTCGCTGCCGGGGAGTGGGGTGGACGGCGTGGACGGACGCGTGCTGGCCCACGACTACGAGGTGATACAGCGGGCCCTGGAGCGGCTCGGGGCTGCGGACCCCGGCGGTCCGGCTACTTGAACGAATGGAGCACGAGATGGCGCACCGCGAGCCCGTCGGTCGCCCTGAGCTTGAACCTGCCGCGCTCCTCCACCCGGTTGAACCCCGCCGTGTAGAGCATCTTCTTCCAGGTCCGAGCGCTCGGGAGCCAGAACACCACCGCCTTGTCCCTGTCGGCGAGATACCTGCTCGCCGGGAACGGCGCCAGCCCGGCGAGCGGGTCGTACTCGTCGGCGAAGATGAACGTGCCCGCGCAGAGGTTTGCGATCCGCTCGAGGGCGAGCAGCTGGTCGCGCACGTGGACCAGAACCGTGGCGCAGAACACCAGGTCGAAGGTCCCGAGCTCCTCCGGGGTCGCGTCGTAGATGTTGCGGTTCACCCGCTCGACCTTTGAGCCGAGGATCCGCCGGGCAAGCTCGAAGCCGGCCCCGCGCGGCTCGTCCGGGAACTCGGTCGGCCGGCGTCGCGGCGGGTAGTCGAGGTCGCGCTCGTCGTCGAGGTCGAGCGCAACCACCTCGGCCCCCCGGCGCTCCATCTCGAAGGCCCAGTAGCCGTCCCACGTACCCACGTCCAGCGCCCGGAGGCCGTCCATCCTCTCGGGCAGCCCGAACCGGTCCACGAACGGCCGGTGGTCCCACCAGCCGTCGGTCACGTGGCCGGGCGCGAGCTCGAGCGTGTGGTACCAGCGGCGCGCCTTAGCGCGCTCCAGCAGATCCTCTGAGGCGCGTGTCGCCAAGGGGCGGCAGGATACGCAGGACCCGCAGGAGTCCGTGCCGCTTAAAGCAGGAGGGCGCGCTCGCGGAGGCTTCCCTGCACGAGCGACAGAAACGCCACGAGGTCCGCGGCGACCGTCACGCCTGCCATCGCCGGCGCCCGGCGCCGCCAAGCGCGTGAATGCAGGTAGAGCTCGAATGCGTATGGGAGCACGCTTGTCAGCGGACCGCACGAGCGCCGGCGTATCCCACCTGCAATCCCCACCAGGGCTAGGTCGAAGGCAGCACTGCGACGGCTCAGGAACCAGCGCCGGAAGAGGTACTCGCGTAGCTCGGGCATCCGCCTGACCATGGCCGGGAAGTACTGGACGCGGCGCCGCTCGAAGACGAACTCCCACGCGCTGCGCGGGAAGACGTGGTGGTGCACGACAGCGTCGCGGCAGAAGGTTATGCGCGCACCCGCCCGCCGAGCACGCCACCCGAACCAAGTGTCCTCCCCGATCGAGGTTATGCGCGCACCCGGGTGCTCGAGCCATCCTTCGAAACCGCCGACGCGCTCGAACAGCTCACGGCGGACCACGAGGTTCGCCGACTCGTGCAGTCCAGTTTCCTCGTCCACCCAGAGGCTCCGGTCGAAAGGACCGTGCGCGGCCCCCGGCGGGGGCACGATCGGTCCCTGCACCAGGTCGGCGTCGCGTAGCGCGGCGAGCGCGCTGGCGAGCCAGCTGCTCACCGGCATGCAGTCGGAGTCCGTGAACGCAAGGACCGCGCCACACGCCTCAGCAGCGCCGGCGTTGCGGGCCGCCGCGACCCCGACTCCCTGCTCGTGCAGCACTCGCACCGGTCCGGGCGCGCGTGCCGCGATGTCCACCGTGGCGTCGCTCGAGCCGTCGTCGACGACGATCACCTCATAGGGAACGTCCACCACCTGGGAGGTGAGTGCCTCGAGCGTCGCGGCGATCGTCGCCTCCGCGTCACGGGCCGGCACCACGACGCTGACGGTCGGCGCGGGCCCGCTCATCCCTGGCGATCATCGCACAGGGCGGCGCCGGCGGCGATGGCCGCTGGTACCCTGGCGCGGGCTCGTGCGCGGGGGGAGCACTGGACCGGAAATGACGAAGAACGGACACTCGCGGTCGCCACTTCCGAAGCGCAGCGTCCGCAGCAACGGGCTCCCGCCCGAGCCGCCGGAACGTGGCCGCACGGTGCTCGTCACGGGGGGCGGCGGATACATCGGATGCGTGCTGGTGCCGCGCCTACTGGAGCGCGGCTACAGGGTCCGCGTGCTCGACGTCCTCTACTGGGGCGAGGGGCCGCTCGCCTCGTTCCGCGACCGCATCGAGCTGGTAGAGGCTGACATCCGCGCCGTGCCGCCCGAGGCGCTGGACGGCATCGACGGGGTGATCCACCTGGCGGGCCTGTCGAACGATCCCACCGCCGAGTACGACCCCGAGGCGAACTGGCAGATGAACGCGGTCGGGACCGGGGCGCTCGGACGGGCGTGCCTCGAGCGCGGCATCGAGCGCTTCGTCTTCGCTTCCTCGTGCTCGCTCTACGACGGGCTGCCGCTCGGCATGCACGACGAGAGCGCGGAGCTCCGGCCGGTCGGCGCGTACGCGACCTCCAAGCGCTACGCGGAGGAGGCGCTGCTCGCATTGGCCAGCGAGGGGCTGACCGCCGTGCTGCTTCGCAACGGCACCGTCTACGGCTACAGCCCGCGCATGCGGTACGACCTCGTGGTCAACACGTTCGTCAAGGACGCGCTGCTACAGGAGCGGTTGCTCCTCCACGGAGGCGGCTGGATGTGGCGGCCGCTCGTGGACGTCTGCGACGTCTCGGACGCGATGATCGTCGCCCTCGAGGCCGATGCCGACCTGGTGCGTGGGGAGATCTTCAACGTCCTGCACTCGAACTACCAGATCCGCGAGCTCGCGATGCTGGTCGCAGGGTCGGTCCAGCTCATGGGCCGGCGGGTCGAGCTGGAAGAGGTCCCGGCGCCGGAGCTGACCCGCGACTACGAGTGCTCGAATGCGAAGCTCGCGGTGCACCTCGGCTTCTCGCCCAGCCGGTCGGTCGTCGAGGCCGTGCACGACCTTCTCGGCCGGGTGGACATCACCGATCGCACATCGCTCAGCGACCCGCGCCACTACAACATCCGGTGGCTCGAGTTGCTGAACGAGCTGCGCCCGCGCCTCGGTCGGCTCGACGCGGTTACGTGACGGACGGCCCGGTGCTGGTCACCGGCGGCGGCGGTCAGCTCGCCTCGGACCTCGAGGATCAGCTCGGCCGGCTGGGTGTCGAGGTGCACGCGCGCGCCCGCTCCGAGCTGGACATCACCGACGACCGGACAGTCGCCGATACCTTCGCGCGTCTGCGGCCGACCGTCGTCTTCAATTGCGCCGCGTTCCACAACGTCGACGTCTGCGAGGGCGAGGAGGACCGCGCGTTCGAGGTCAACACGCGGGCGGTCAAGCGGATTGCCGAGCGGTGCGAGGCGCACGGCGCCACCCTCATTCACCTCAGCACCAACTACGTGTTCGACGGGTCCGCCACCGAGCCCTACGGCGAGCTCGACCGGCCGTCCCCGCGGAGCGTCTACGCGATCTCGAAGCTCGGGGGCGAGCACGCCGCGCTCGCGTATGCGCCGGGCGCGCTGGTGGTCCGGACGGCGGGCCTGTACGGACGATTCGGAAGCGCCTCGAAGGGCGGCAACTTCGTGGTGAGGATGATCGGCCGCGCCCGCGAGCAGAGGAAGCTGAGCGTTGTGGCCGACCAGCGCCTGAGCCCGACCTACACGACCGACCTCGCCGCCGCGCTGATCCAGGCTGTCGATCGGGGCGTGAACGGGCTGCTCCACATCACGAACGGGGGCGACTGCTCGTGGTACGAGTTCACTCGCGGGATCCTCGAGCTCGCCGCGATCGACGTGCCGCTCGAGCCCGTCGCGACGGTGGTTCCCGAGGGCGGCGCCGACCGGCCGCTGAACGGCGTCCTGGCCCGGCCGCGAGCGGACGCCGCGGGCCTGGCAGAGCTCCGCCCCTGGCGCGACGCGCTGGCGGACTACATGCTCAGCGCCGGGTTGACACCCGCCGCCGCTCGATAGCCGTCAGGGCCGGTATTCGAAGGGGAGGTGGTCCGCGACCTCCGACAGGAGCGGGGCGTTCGCGTCACGCTCCGACGGGATGAGCTCGATCGCCGGCCACTCGATCCCCACATCGGGGTCGTCGTACCTGATGCCGCGCTCGATCGACTCGTCGTAGTACGCGTCGCACTTGTAGAGCACGTCGGCGGTCTCGCTGGTGACGCAGAAGCCGTGGGCGAACCCCACCGGGCAGTACAGCTGGTGGAGGTTCTCGTCGTTCAGCTCGAATGCCTCCCACTCGCCGAATGTCGGCGAGCCGCGGCGCAGGTCCACCACCACGTCGAGTATGGCGCCGCGGGCACAGCGGACCAGCTTCGCCATGCCCTTTCCAACCTGGAAGTGCATGCCGCGCACGATCCCGTGCGAGGAGCGGGAGTGGTTGTCCTGCACGAACTCGGCGGTCATCCCGAGCTCCGAGTACCGGCCTCGCCGGTAGCTCTCGTGGAAGAACCCGCGCTTGTCGCGGTGGATGGTCGGCTCGACCAGGATCGGGCCGTCCAGCCTGCTCTGAATCCTCTCCATCCGAATCGCTCCTCGTTCGATCTTGGGGCGCAGCCCTGGAAGCTAGCCGTCCGCGGCGATGCGCCCGGTCACGAACCGGGGACGCGCTCGGCCGTGCACGTATCCGACCGCCTCGCGGAGCAGATCGCGCTCGAGCAGCCACGTGGCGACGACCGTCACCAGCAGGTACACCGCGAGCTCGGTCAGCGCCCATGCGAGCGACCGCGCGGGAGCTGCGGCGCGAAGCGCGAGCGTGACGGCTGCGGCCGGGACGGTCGGCGCGATGGCCCGCATGGCATGTCCCGGCTCCGAAGCCCATGAGCCCGTAGAGCAGGAGGAGCGGAACGGCGAAGACGAGAAACGCGAGCAGGACGACGGGCCCGAAGACCGCCATGGGACGGGTGTTGCCGCGGGCGCCGAAGAACGACATCCAGTTGAACCCGATGTGGTTGATGGCCGCCACGAGGCCGAAGACTTCGAGGAGCCCGATCGCCGGCCGCCAGCGATCGCCGATCCCGAAATGGACCAGCTCGGAAGCGAACAGTGCGATCCCCACGCCGAACGGAACGCCCCACATGAGCGCGAGCCGGTTCGACTTCACGAACGCCTCGAACAGCAGCTCCGTGCGGTCCTTCACGCGGCAGATGGCCGGATAGAGCGTCCAGGTGACGAGCTCGTCGATCTTGTTGGTGTAGACGCCCACCGTTCCCGCGAGGCTGAGGACGCCCGCCGCGCCGAGACCGAGCTTGCGGGTCGCTACGAGCATGCCGACCTGCGGGACCAGGATGCCGCTCGAGCTCGCGACGATCAGCGGCCAAGAGAACCCGAAGTACTCGCGGCCGGTCCTACGATCGAAACGCAGCGCGATCGGGTATGGGCTGGCGATCACGGCCGCGATCGCGCCCGCGTACACGCCGGCGAAGAAACCGAGAACCAGCGCCCAGTATCCGAGCCCCGCGATCGCGAGCCCGATCGTCACGGCGAACGAGACGAGCGGGTCCACCGCGTCGAGGAGACGCTGGCGGCCGTAGCGCATCTCGCGGTAGAAGATCCAGCTCGGGGTCTTGAGCGACTGGCCCAGCAGGGTCGCGTTGATCACCAGGCCCGGGATCACGAGCTTCCAGTCGCCATACGCGAGCGCGAACAGGGGCAGCGCCACGAGGACCAGCAGGAACAGACCGGCGTTCGAGATCAGGTCGATCGTGAACGCCTTCTGGTACGCGACCTCCTGATCGTGCTCGTCCTGCTGGACGTACTTGTCCGAGATCCCGACGTCCTTCAGCCAGCCCAGCGTCCCGATCGTTATCACGAGGATGCCCCAGACCCCGTACTCACTGCGGGTCAGGAACGCGGCGATGATGAAGCCCTTCAGCAGGCCGATGGTCTGGAGCAGGACCATGAAGGCCGCGTTGATCACCGTGCCGCGCGCTGCGCGCGTGCGGAGCGACTGGCCGTCCCCGGAGACCGCGGGTTCGAGCTGCGGCGCCTCCGGAGCTTCTAGCAGTTGAGCCTCGTTGGCCATGGGTAATCGGCAGCCCCGCCGGTGGGGGACGCTGCTCGGCCGGGCGAACGGAGCGTAGCCCACGACTCGCCCGGGCAAGCCGGTTGCACGCGGTGGCCTGCTCGCCCGCTGGTACGGTGCGCACAGATGCCCGGTCGCGTGAGTCGGAGGCTTCGGGGCCCATGGCGGGCGCTGCTCCAACGCTTGTTCAATCGTCTCGAGAGACTCCGCGACGACTCGCTCGCGATCGGACACGGAGACCCCCTCGCCTCCCGCTTCGCGGAGTTCGGAGCGGGCTCTCGAATTGCGAGCCCGAGGGTCGCGCTCATCAATCCGGCGTCCGTTGCGATCGGGAGCGACGTGGAGATCCGATCGGGGATTTGCATTGAGGCGTACGCGCCACGAGGTCAGGTCGTCCTTCGACTCGGCGACCGAACCGTGGTGGGCCACAACGTCCGGCTGGTGGCCGTGAACGGGATCCATATCGGCGAGGACTGCGGGATCGGTCACGGGGTGACGATCGCGGACACGATCCACGACTGGACTGAGGTGATGGACGGGGTGCCGGCCAGTCGCGCATCCTTCGTCACAGGTCCACCGCTTCGGATCGAGAGCGGGGCCTGGATCGGCAACAACTGCGGGCTCTACAGGGGGATCACCATCGGGGCGCGCGCGATAGTCGCCCCCGGGTCCGTCGTCACCCGCGACGTCCCGCCCGAGACCATGGTTTCAGGGAACCCGGCCCGGCGCGTGCCCTATCCCCGCACGCTGAGCGAGGCCGGGCTTGAAGCGCTAGGCGCGAGTCGCGGTGACGAAGGAACCGGCGTTGAACGGTGACATCCTGTGGATCTCCGGGTGCTGGAAGCCGGCCTCCTCGAGCATGCGGAACGTTTGCTCGACGGAATACGCCCGACCGCCCCGGTAGACGAGGAGCATGAGCAGGTTGTGGAGCGCCGGCCATAGCGGACCGTCGCCGCGCTCGTTCAGAAACATCGCCTGAACTACCGCGAGCCCGCCCGGCTCGAGCGCGTCGTGGGCCTTCCTCAGGATCGCGACGCAGGTGTCCCAGTCCTCCTGATGCAGCGTGTTCGAGACGAGGGCAACGTCGTACCCCGTTGGGAATTCGTCCGAGTGGTAGTCGCCGGCGGCGGTCGACACGCGGTCCTCGAGATCGTGCTCGGCGATCACCTCCCGCGCGATCTCGACCACCTCCGGGAGGTCGAACACCGTGCAGGTCAGCCCGGGGTTCGCCTCGGCGAGCAGGATCGAGTACGTGCCCGGGCCCCCTCCCGGGTCGAGCAGCCGCCGCCGCCCCTCCAGATCGAGGTGGCGCGCGAGCTCGCGGCCGGGGCCGATCGCGTAGTCGTGCATCCCGATGATGAACCTGCGGGTGTACTCCGGCGACCGGCCGAGGTGCTCCTCCGGGACCTCGGCCGGCTCACCGGTGCGGACCGACTCGCCGAGCTGCGCGAAGGTCTGGTTCCAATCTCCGATGAGCGCCACCCAGGTGGCCAGCGACTCCGGCCGGCCGGAGACGAGGAAGTCCTCGGCAGCGCGTGAATTGCAGAACTGCTCGTCGCGGTGCTCGACGAGGTCCAACGCGGCGAGCGCTCCCAGGAGGCGCGCCGTCGAATCCTCCTCGGTCCCGAGCTCGCGGGCCACCTCCGCCGCGGTGAGCGCACGCCCGTCGCAAAGCAGGTCGAAGACGCCGAGCCTGTTCGCCGCAAAGAGGGTCTGCGCTGACCATCCCCCGATCGCGAGGCGGTTCAGCCGTACCCGTGCCTCGATCCGGCGGCGATCAACCGGCACGCTTGCGATCCACCAGCGAGGAGATGGCGTCGAGGGACCTGAAGTTGTCGGCGAGCAGGTCCTGCTCGTCGATGCTTATCGCGTAGGCCTCCTCCACGAACTCGACGACCTCCATCACGCCGAGTGAGTCGATCACGTCGGGGAACAGCGGGTCGCCTTCGTCGAGCTGCGCGTTCTCGTCGAAGAGGAACTGCTTGCGAATGAACTCGCGGAGTGGCTCGATATCGGCGATCGGGGTACCCCGTCCGGCTTGGGCGGCCGCGTAGGATAATCAGGTTGGTGCACTCGCCGCTCCTGGACGAAGAGCGACGCGGCTTGGTCGATGACGTGCGGCGATTCGCGCTGGAGGAGCTCGCGGACCCCGGATACGCCGACCGCGAGGAGGGCGGCGAGTTCTGGCACGAGGGTTGGCGTAAATGCGCGGCCAAGGGCCTCTGCGGCCTGCCCGTGCCGCAGGAGCTCGGCGGGGCGGGCGCCGATCGCGTTACCACGGCCGCGGCGCTGGAGGCGCTCGGGTACGGATGCGTCGACGCGGGCCTCGTCTTCTCCATCAACGCACACCTCTGGAGCGCGGTCGTCCCGCTCTGGCGGCACGGGAGCGATGATCAGCGCGAGCGCTTCCTCCCTCGCCTGGCGCGCGGGGAGGTGGTTGGTCTCCACGCCATGACCGAGCCGGATTCGGGCAGCGATGCGTTCGCCCTGCGTACCGTCGCCGAGCCGGACGGGGCCGGTCACGTGCTGCGCGGCCGCAAGACGCTCATCACGAACACGCCCGTCGCCCGCCTCTACATCGTGTTCGCGCGCGCCCCAGCGACCGAAGGGGCGCTTGGTGTGAGCGCCTTCCTCGTGGAGGCCGGCGCTGCCGGAGTGAGCACCGGCGAGCCGACGGAGAAGATGGGCCTCCGCACCTCGCCCATGGCGGACCTGGTGCTGGACGACGTGTACGTGGGACCGGAGGCGGTGCTCGGCAAGCCCGGCCGGGGGGCGCGGGTGTTCGCCTCGTCGATGGAGTGGGAGCGCCTGCTGATCATGGCCGCGCAGCTGGGCGCCCTCGACAGGGCCCTCGAGGAGGAGGTCGCCGCCGCTCGCCATTCAAAGAGGTCCGCGTTCGGACTGGAGCCCAACAACGACGTGCTCGTTGACGTGCGGGTGGCGCTCGACGCGGCGCGCGCGCTTCTCTACGAGACCGCGTGGTCGTACGACCACGGCGAGACCCGTGCCTCCAGGGCGGCGGCCGTGAAGCTGTTCGCGTCGGAGACAGTGCTGAGGGCGGCGCTCGACATGTCCGATGGCCGGCGGCTTCGTGACGCCGTGGGTGGGCGCCTGTATTCCGGGACCTCGCAGCTGATGCGTCGGATAGTGGCCCGGGACCTCGGTCTGTGACGCCTGCCGCGGGCGCCTTCACCCTCGACCGTCTTGTGGCGCTGGCGGCCGACGCGGGCGGCGACCGGATGGCGATGCAGGATTCAGAGTCCACGCTGAGCTACGCGCAGCTCGAGCTCGCGGTGGCGAAGACGGCCGCTGCGCTCGAGGAGCTCGGGGTTCGTCGCGGTGACCGCGTCGGCGTCTGGGCTCCGAAGTCCGCTCGCTCGATCACGATGCTCTACGCGATCATGCGCGCGGGCGCGGCGTACGTCCCGCTCGATCCGCGCAGTCCGCAGGTGCGCGCCCTGACGATGATCGATGACGCGGGGTGCCGGCTCGTGTGTGCCGACGGCGAGCGCCTGGACGCGATCCGCGCGAAGGGCGCGCCCGCGCTGGACATTGATGAGGACGTGAGCGGGCTTGATCCCGTTCACGCGTCCAGGGCTTGCGAGTCCGACCTCGCGTACATCCTCTACACGTCGGGCTCCACCGGAAGGCCGAAGGGCGTGATGCTCACGCACCGCAACGGGCTGTCGTTCGTGGAGTGGGCGGTGAGCCGGTTCGGGGTCCGCTCGGACGACCGGCTGTCGAGCCACGCCCCGCTCCACTTCGACCTCTCGATCTTCGACCTCTACGGCGCCGCCATGGCGGGCGCGAGCCTCCACCTCCTGGCGGCCGGCGAGGAGGCACTGGCGGCGAGTATGGTCGCCGCGATCAGGCGCCACGGGATCACCGTGTGGTACTCGGTGCCATCGGCCCTCATGCTGCTCCCGAGGGCCGCGAGCGAGGCCGACCTCTCCGCGCTCAGGATCGTGCTGTTCGCGGGCGAGGTGTTCCCGATGAAGCACCTGCGCGTGCTACGCGCGCTGGTACCGCAAGCCGTCCTCGCGAACCTGTACGGACCCACAGAGACGAACGTCTGCACGTATCACGTCGTCCCCGAGCAACTGTCGTCCGACGACGCGCCGCTTCCAATCGGGCGCTCGTGCGAGAACCAGGAGGTGTTCGCGCTCGACGACGACCTCAGGCCCGTGCAAGAGGACGAGGTCGGAGAGCTGTGGGTCCGGGGCCCCACTGTCATGAAGGGCTACTGGGGCGATCCCGCACTGACAGGCCAGCGGCTTCGCCAGAACCCGCTGCACGACCGCTATCCCGATCCCGCGTACCGCACCGGGGACCTCGTCCGCCGGTTGCCGGCCGACGAGTACGAGTTCCTCGGTCGCCGCGACCACCAGGTCAAGAGCCGTGGGTACCGCATCGAGCTCGGTGAGATCGAGGCTGTCCTGCACGCCCACCCCGCCGTGGCCGAGGCCGCGGTCGTGGCGGTTCCCGACGAGCGTATCGGGCACCGGCTGGTCGCGTACGTGGCGTCCGACGAGGAGCTGAGCCCGACCGAGCTGAAGCGGCACTCGGCGAGCGCGCTGCCGCGGTACATGGTTCCGGGAGACGTACTCATCGAGAGCTCTCTCCCGCGCACCTCGACCGGCAAGGTGGATCGCCAGCAGCTGACGGAGCGCGCGCGAGGTTCAGGAGCGCCCGGGTAGCTCGTACCGCAGTTCGGCGGCGGCCTCGTCCCAGGCGCGCAGGAAGTCCGGGGCGAGCGCCTGGCGGTACTTGCGGTCCACGCTCTCCCAGACCCGCCGCCCGAGTCGCGGTGTGTCCTGAGGGACCAGTGGGGCGAGCCGCGCGGCAAGCCCGCGGGCGCGGGGCGCCTCTGCCGCCTCGCTGAACATGCGGTGGAAGTAGGGCTCGAGCTCCGGGTGGCGCGCCACGAAGCGGTGTTCGGCGCGAGCCACCATCGCCATCCGGCGGCGCCAGTCGTCGAGTGTCGTGGGGTGGAGGTGCTCGGCCCAGGCGTCGGCGTTGTAGAGGAGCGAGAAGCCGTGCTCGGCCATCCGCTTCCCCAGGTCGAGGTCCTCGTACAGGAAGGGCTGGGATTCGTCGAACCCGTCCACCCGCTCGAGCATGCCCCGCTTCAAAGACACATTCGTCGTATAGAGGTGCCACCACCCGGCCTGCTGCCCCTTGATCGAGCCGTAGTCCGTCTGGATTCCGCGCTCGAGCCAGCGCATGAAGGTGGTCGGCCGGGGCTCGCGCGCCCAGTGCACGTGACCGAGCACCCCGATCTCGGGCGCGGCATGGCGGTGGTGCCACGCCAGGTGCTCGTCGACCAGGTGCGGTGAGGCGAGGATGTCGTCGCCGATGAAGAGGATGAGGTCTGCCTCCACCGCCCGCCAGCCCACGTTGCGGGCGGCGGAGGCGCCCGCGAGCGTGGCTCTCAGGCTGCGCACGGCGTATGGCCGGCCCGCGATCGCGGCGCTCACGCGATTGCCTTCGACGGCGTCCGCGTCCTCGACCACCACGACCTCGAGCTCGTGGCCGCCGGCCTGGCCCTCGAGCCGATCGAGCGCGAGCGCCAGCCGGTCGTGCCGCGCCAGCGTTGGTATCACGACGCTGATCCGCGGCGCCATCTCAGGCCAGTGGCCGGGCCCGTACGGCGACGTGCGGATCACCCTTCAGCGCGAGCAGGGCGAGCTTCGGTCCCTGCGGATGCAGGAGCCGGCGTATCGACAGCGGCGGGACCTCCTGCCCCCGCCCGGCGGGCATGTAGATCCGGCGGGGCCTTCCGAGCGGCGCGAATCGTGCGGCCTCGAGCATCCGAACGACCCCGGCGGTGTTCGCGGTCCACCACCAGGGCCGGCCGCGGAGGTCGAGGGTCGCGGCCGGCCGACCGGGCATCATCAGCGTCAGCGGCAGGTCGATCGTCTCCACGAGGAGAAGCTCGCCGCGGCAGACGTCGTGGACGCGCTCGAGGGCCCGCACGGGGTCACGCAGGTGGAGAAGGAGGCTGCCCAGGTAGACGTAGTCGAAGGTCCCGAGTTTGCCGGCGTCGAGGTCGTAGACGCTCCGTTCGAGCCGGTTGACGGCGGAGCCGAGGGCGGCGTGCGCGAGCGCGAAGCCCTCGCCCGGACGGCGCGATGAGATCTCCTCGCGAGCATCGGGATCCGTGTTCGCAGGCCAGTCCCAGAGATCCGGGTCCGGGATGTCGAGGGCCACCACCTCGGCCGCGCCGCGGCGCTCCATCTCGAACGCCCAGAAGCCGTCGAACGTACCGACATCGAGGCAGCGCCTGCCGGAGAGGTCGGCCGGCATCGGGAGCCGCGGTGCGATGGCGCGAGTGTCGAACCATCCGGGTGTCAGGACGCCGGGGGCGAGCTCGATGGAGTGGTACCAGTTGATGCCCGCGACCCGGTCCGCGAGCTGGTCGCCTGCCGGGGCCTCGGCGGTCATCGCGCGGCCAAGGTACCAGCGTCGGACCCCCGGATCCGCCGCCTCGACCGCGACTCGAGCGCACCTAGGCTTACTGCGTGGGCGAAGCCCCGGTCACCATCGCGGTCGTGAACACGAACGCGCACGATCTCCTGGCGGCATGCCTCCGCTCGATCGAGCCGGAGGTGAACGCAGGGCTCGCGGAGGCATGGGTAGTCGACAACGCCTCGGCAGACGGCTCGCCGGAGATGGTCGAGCGCGAGTTCCCTTGGGTGCACCTGGTGGCGTCGCCCGAGAACCTCGGCTTTCCGCAGGCGGCCAACCTGGCTGCCGACCGAACGAGCGGCCAGTGGTTCGCCACCGCCAACGAGGACATCGAGCTGACGCCGGGAGCCCTCGAGACGCTCCTCGAGGCGGCGGAGCGGCACCCCGAGGCGGCGATAATCGCGCCCCGCCTCGTGCTCCCGGACGGGTCCACGCAGCACACCGTCTATTCGTTCCCGACCTTCCTGGTCACCGCCGCCCACCACCTGGGGCTCCAGCGGCTCAGCCGGCGCCTCGGCGAGCGCCTGTGCCTTGAGGGCTACTGGGATCCCGAGCGCCCTCGGAAGGTGCCATGGGCGTTCGCCGCATTCGTCCTCATCCGCCGGGAGGCGTTCGACTCCGTTGGCGGCTTCGGCCGTGATCTCTGGATGTACGCCGACGACCTGGACCTCGCCTGGCGGCTTCGCACGCGCGGATGGTCGGTCTGGTACGAGCCGGCGGCCCGGGTCATTCACCACGGCGGCGCCGCGACCCTCGCCACGTTCGGGGACGCGCGAACCGCGACGCGGATGGCCGCGACCTACGCGTGGATGGTCAAGCGGCGAGGGCTCGCCGTGACATGGGCGACGGCCGGCGTCTCGTACGCCACGCTGGCGTTACGGCGCGCCCTGCTTGCGCCGCTGGCCCGCGTGCTTCCCGGTCGCTTGGCGCGCCGCACCCAGCGCGCGCGCTTCTGGATGAGCGTGCACCGTGAGGGCCTGCGCTCGCGGCGCACGATCCTCGCCGCCGACGAGCGTGCGGCTCGGGCGCTCCTTCCGCTCGACGCCGACGCGTGAGCTCAGCTGCACTGCGGCGGCCAGCCGGCCGGGCGGCCCCCGAACAGCCGGCGAATCCCCCGACCGAGCCGCGGCACGTCCACGCCGCGATAGCCGTCGCGGAGGTAGAAGTGGTACGCGATCTCGCGGTAGCCCCACGCGCGGATCTCGCACAGCTCATGCGCCGTCACGTGCAGGAACCCCGCTACGACGGGTGGCCGGAGCTTCCCGATGCTGTAGTCGTAGTTCCACCTGTCATGGCCTGGGCGGTACTCCTTCGCGCGCTGCCGGCCGCGCGCCACTACGGGGTCCATCTTGCCCAACAGGTCCACGACCGGGCGGCGGGAGAAGTAACCCATCGCTCCGGCTGATGTGGTTGCCACCGACGTGCCCGGGGTCGTCGTCTGCCTGTACAGGACGCCCTCCCTCGACAGCTGCTGGTCGATGACGAGCCCCGATGCGTTCGCGTCGATCCAGCGGCTGACCGGCACGACCTGAACCACCACCAAGGCGAGGACGGCCGCGGCGGCCGCGCCGAAGCCCTGGCGCGAGGCGAGCCAGACGGGCGGCCGCGGACCAAGCCACAGGAACACGCCGCACGTGGCGAACAGGGCTGCCACGGCGAGTTGCCGGTTCTCGTAGGTGGTCGGAGGCTGGACGATCTGCAGGCTGATCGGATACCAGTGCCGCGTCGCCACCGTGGCAATCACGGTGATCACGGCGAGGCTCAGGAACACGCGGAGCCGCATGCGCCCGGGTGCCCGCACCACCGACCAGGCTCCTGCGGCGGCCAGGGCGAACAGGAGCGGGAGGGTCGGGGTCAGATAGCGGTTGGGTATCTCATTCGACTCCCACGCATCGCCTCCCACGTAGACGGAGTAGGCGCAGACCGCCGCGAAGATCGCGAGGATCAGGTGCTGGGGGCGCAACGGGCGCTCACGGTTGGTCACGAGATAGGCGGCCGCGAGCGCCAGGGGCGCGTAAAGCCCTGTACCCAGGCTGTGGAGCAGAGCCGTCGCCCCGCGCCCGAGGCGCACACCAAGCGGGACGTTGCCCACCTTGAGGTAGTAGGTGTTCGCCAGCGCCTGGTGATAGATCAGCAGTCGCATCCCCGTGTGTGCGGCGACCGTGGCGAGTATCGTTCCGCCCAGCACGAGCGCGACACGGCGCCGCCGGTCCGGATCGGCCGTGAGCGCGGCGTACGCGGCGATGACGACGCATGGGACCACCACGTCGTCACGGATGAGAACGCCGACGGCCATGAGGAAGGCCAGGAGCGCCAGCCGCCGCGCGGTGAAGCCTCGCTGCAGCCTCACCGCGACAAGCACCGACCATGTGACGACCAGGGCCACGAGGCTGACCTCCATCCCCCGCAGGGACCAGTACACGAGCGGATACAGGAAGGCCGTGAGAAGCGCGGAGACGAACGCGACGCCAGGGGTCCCCGGCGCGAGCTCGAGCGCGACCGCGTGGACCACCCAGACCGTTGCACAGAGGATCGCGACCGCGGTGATCATCACGGCCAGGGACGTGTCCGCGCTCGGGATCGGGAGCACGTGCAGAAACGCCATCCACAGCGTCCAGAGCAGGTTGCTGTAGCCCTCGACGGCGTGCCCGGTCACGTTCCAGACGAGTCCATGCCCATGCGCGAGGTTCTCGCCGTACCGCATCGAGATCATCGCGTCGTCGAACAGTGAGTAGTAGCGCTTCCCATCGATCCGGAACGCGCTGCGACCGATGAAGGTGGCGTAGAAAGGGAGCGCGAGAAGGATGGCGGCGCCCGGCCCCGTCGCACGCGCCATCCACGCGCCCGACGTGTGCGACCGGTCCATTGCGGCATAGGGTTGCAACTCAGTCGTCGCGTGGGCGCAGATAACCGGCGGCGCGCTCAGGAGCTGTCCGCGGCCATGATTCCGCCCGCGATGAGATCTGAGGTGAGCGTCGTCGTCCCCTCGCACGAGCGCCCGCTGCGGCTTCTATGGCTGCTGAACGCGCTCGAGGAGCAGACCATCCCACCCGACCGCTGGGAGCTGATCGTGGTGCACGATTCGCGGTCGGAAGACACGGTCAGCCTGCTCCGCGAACATCCGCTCGCGAAGCGGGTGTCGCTCCGAGAACGGCGTCTGCCGCCTGGATCGGGGCCCGCTCCGAGGCAGCGCAACGTCGGCTGGCGCATGGCGAGCGGCCCATGCGTTGCCTTCACCGACGACGACTGCCGGCCCGAGCCCGACTGGCTCGAGGCCCTGCTCGCGGCGTCACGCGCCAATCCCGGCGCGATCGTCCAGGGAGCCACACGGGCCGACCCGTTCGAGGCCGATGTGCTGGCTGCTCCCCACCACAGGACGATCGTGGTCGACCCGCCCGGCCCGTTCGGCCAGACGTGCAACATCCTCTATCCGCGGGAGGTGCTCGAGCAGATGGGCGGCTTCGACGAGCTCCTGGCGAGCTCCGGCGAGGACGCGGACCTGCTCTGGCGGGCGCGTGCCGCCGGGGCGGCCCATGTGGGCGCACGCGACGCTGTCGTGAACCACGCCGTCGAGTCCTTCACCGCGGTCGGTATGGCCAGGCTTTCGTGGAAATGGCGTGACCTCCCGGCGGTCGTCGGGCGGCACGAAGAGCTGCGCCGCCGCTTTCCCTTGGGTGGGCGCCTGTGGCGGGCACGCCACGGCTGGCTCCTCCTGGCGATCGGTGGCATGGCCGCCATGGGGCGGCGCCCGGGAGCGGCGCTTCTGGCCGCCCCGTACCTGCGCACGCTGCTCGATCCGGTTCACCCCTATCCGCGCAGCCAGCTCCGAAGGGCGCTCGAACTGCCGGGGCACGCGGCGGTGGACGCTGCAGAGCTCGCGGCGCTGGCCGCCGGAAGCGTGCGTCACAAGAGCCTCTTCCTGTGAGCGGGCGCGACCCGGCCACATTGCGGGTGGCGCTGCTCACGCCGCGCTACTACCCGGAGGTCCAGCGAGGGACCGAGCGCACCGTCCGGGACCTGGCCGCCGCGCTCGCGGGCTCAGGTCACAAGCCGCGCGTGATCACGAGCCACCCTGGAGCGCCGTCGAGCGGCGAGGAGGACGGCTTCCTGGTGGTCCGCCACTGGCGGCCGCCCGAGGCGTGGCTCCTGCGGCGCGGGTTCCAGGAGCACATGACCCACGTGCCCTTCAGCTACGCGTCGCTGCTCACGGGCGACGACGACCTGGCGCAGGCGTTCTACCTCACGGACATGCTCGCGGCCGTCGGCTGGGCGCGCCGGACCGGCCGCCCGGCGGTCTTCCACTACGGCGGTCTCCCGACCCGTCCGGTGCTCGCGGCGCGGCGCCTGCGGCTGCGCATCCTGCGCCAGGCGCTGGACGGCGCCGACGCGGTCGTCGTCTACAGCAGGGCTGCGGCCGACGGCATGCGGCGGTGGTTCGGCATCGACCCGCACGTGATCAACGCCGGCGTTCGGCTCGACGAGTTCCGCCCCCGCGGAGAGCGCGCGCCCGAGCCGGCGATCGCGTACGCGGCGGCGCCAGAGGACAGTCGCAAGCGCGTGGACCTTCTCCTGCGCGCCCTGCCGCTGGTGCGCCGCGACCGACCCGGTGTGCGGCTGCTCCTGCCGCGTCCCGGCGATCCGCGAACCGCGTCGCGCCTGGAGGAGACCGACGGCGTGGAGCTCTTCGAGCCCGGCCCGGATGCCGTGGCGCCGGTCTTCCGCCGGGCCTGGGTGTCCGTCCTCCCCTCCTACAACGAGGCCTTCGGGATCGTGCTGGTGGAGTCGCTCGCGTGCGGCACGCCGGTGGTAGCCACTCGCGACGGGGCCCTGCCAGAGATCGTTGACCGACCCGACGTGGGGCGGCTGTTCGAGGGCGGCGAAGCAGAGTTGGCGGGCGCGCTCCTGGAGACGCTGGAGCTGTCGGAGGACCCGGGCACCGCGGCCGCCTGTCGCGCGCGCGCCGGGGACTTCTCCACCGAGCGCTCCGCTGCGGAGCACCTGCGGCTCTACCGCGAGCTTCTCGTCGCGCGCGCGTGACCGGGGCCGGCGCGCAGCGGCCTCGCCGTGCTCGCGCACGAAGTCGGCGAGGTAGGAATCGACCTCCTCGGCTCTCAGCAGGACGCGCTCGCGGAATTCGAACCCGCCCTCCCACCACAGGGTCTGGACCAGGTCCTCGGCGCTCAGCCCAGCGAGGAAGTCGGGCGGGAAGCGGTTCTCCTCGGGACCGTGGATGACGTGATGCTTGAAGACGAAGTCGATCCCGCGGTCGTGCACGTCGACCAGCCAGTGGTGATGCCCCCAGCCGACCCACGGGCCCTGCCGGTAGTAGGTCTGCTCGTCGAGGCGGGAGGGGACCTCGATGTAGCCGGCTCGGGCCACCCGCGTGAGCTCGGTGCAGACCCAGACGGGATCGCGAACGTCCTCGAGGGTGTGGGAGCAGACGGCGAAGTCGAACTGCCCATCCGCGAAGGGCCAGCGGTCGCGGTCGCAGATGTCGCGCTGGACCCAGGTCTCCGATGAGAAGCGCTCCGTGCCGGCGCCCTCGTGGCCCTGCATGCCCCTGGTCTCGTAGGGCATGATGTCGATCACCCAGTCGGCGCGGGTGAGCGGTTTCACCCAGCCGCCCACGTCGAGCACGAGCGCGTCGTCGGGCACCTCCGCCTGGAGTCGATCAAGGCTGGCGGCGAGCACCGCCGAAGCGTACGGGGTCAGTCGTCGCGCTTCGTGAGCGGTCGGATGGCTTTGGCTGGCGATCCGCCGATCAGCCAGCCGGATGGGTAGTCGCCCTCGGGGACGACCGATCCAGCGGCGACCATCGCGTTCGGGCCGACCCGGGCGCCTCGCAGAACCACGGATCCCGCCCCGACGAAGGTGTTGGGACCAATGGACACGGGTGACACCCGCAGCGGCTGGTCGAGCACGTAGTCGCCGCTGCCGTCGTGGCTGTGGTCCGAGTCGACCACCGTGACGTGCTCGGTGATGTTGGACAGGTCCTCGAGAGCGACGCGCTCCCTGCAGTGGATGACGCTCCCGTGGCTCACGTTGCCCTTCTCGCCGATCGTGAGAAGGCCCTCGGAGCGGAGGACGGCGAACTCGCGGATGACGGCGGCGCGCCCGATGCGGATCTCCCCGCCGCGCAGGTGCAGATGCACCTGATCGTCGACGAGGGTGTCGTCCCCGATCTCGAGGACGTTTGTCCCGAGTGCCCAGATCACGAGGCGGACGCCCTTTCCCACCGTCACGTTCCGGCCGATCCGGAGCGTGAACGTGCCGTCGCCCTCTCCGGCCATGCGCGCGCGGATTGCCGGCCCGTCCTCGAGCAGCGCCCCGTACGGCGCGTCCAGGACGAGCCGGCAGCCGTTCCGCTTGAGGTCGATCCTCAGCCGCGCGGCCCAAGCTCTGAAGCGCAGAGAGCGATACACGTCGCGCACGCCGCGGGCCACCGTGCGTAGCGAACTCACCACTGGAGCATTATGAGCCGACTGGACCTGCCAGATGTCCTGCCCGTGTCGGTTGTCGTTCCCGGCCGCAACCGAGCGGACGTGTCTGAACGCGCGGGACCGCGGCGGAGCGCTGCGCCGGGCGGTGCGCCTCCTCCCGAGCCCGCATCCGGGCCCCTCCTGCGCCTGCTCTCGCACCGCCGCCGGGCGCTAGCCGGCGCGCAGGAAGCGGCGGTTCCGCACCTCAAGCCTGGGTATCCTGATCGCGGACGGGCCGAACGAGGGAATTGATCAAGCCCGCGCGCGGGCCGGACGAGGGAAAACGACAAGATGTCCACTGAGAACTCGCGAAGCGACTTCGCTACTCAGATTCGGGACCAGTTGCGGGTGGTTCGCGAGCAGAAGTGGCTCGTCCTGCTGTGCGTCCTGGCCACGACCGGCGGCGCGTATCTCTACGCGCACGATCAGCACAAGGAGTACCGGGCCACGGCCAAGGTCCTTGTCCAGCAGAACAACCTCGCGACGGAGCTGTTCAACCCCGGCGAGTTCGGTACCGACCCGCTCCGGCAGGCGGCGACCGACACGCAACTCGCCAACCTTCCCGCCGTTCGGTTGGCGGCCGCCAAGAGCCTCCACCTCCGGCGCGCACCGGACAACGTCCAGGCAAGCGGAGAGGGCGACGCCAACGTGATCGCGATGACCGTCGAGGACCGCAACCCGAAGCTCACGGCGCGCTACGCGAACGCGTACGCCTCGACGTTCATCAAGTTCCGCGCCGCGGCTAACAAACGCCGCTACGCCACCGTGCTCGCGGTGGTGAAGGCCCGTCTCAAGACGGCGCTGCACAGCCACGCCCCGAAGGCCCAGCGCACCCGGCTCACCGATCAGGCGCGCCAGCTCACGCTCGTGTCGCAGGTCCAGACAGGCGACGCCCAGGTGGTCCAGACGGCCGGCATCCCCGGCGCTCCGTTCAAGCCGCGCCTAGTCCGGACGCTCATCGCGGGTGCGATCATCGGCCTGCTACTCGGGATCCTGCTGGCCTTCCTGCGCGACCGGCTCGACCGGCACGTGAAGAGCGAGGAGCAGGTCCGCGAGCTGTTCCCCGGCGTGCCCGTGATCGGCACGATCCCCACGCCGAGGCGGGGCGCCAAGGCGATGGCGCGCACCCTGGAGAGCTTCCACAACCTCGAGGCGAACGTCGGGCTGCTCAGCCCCAACGAACGCCTGCGATCGCTGCTGGTGACGAGCGCGTCGCCCGGCGAGGGGAAGTCCACCGTGGCCGCGAACCTCGCGCTCGCGCTCGGTGCGCATGGGCGCTCGCCGGTGGTCGTCGAGGCGGACCTTCGCAGGCCGGCGCTCTCCGAGCGGCTGAAGGTCGAGACCGACTCCGACACCGGGGTGTCGCGGATCCTGGTGGGAGAGGCCACCCTCGAGCGCAGCCTGCGCCGGGTCATCGCGGTCCCCTCGCGTAACGGCAAGGGGCCGGCCGTGGCAATCGCAGGCGACCTCGCGCTGGTCCCGTCCGGGCCTTTGCCCCCGAGCCCGCAGGTGCTGCTGAACGGCCGCCGGCTCGAGACCCTGCTCGGCGAGGCGCGCGCGCGCAGCGACACGGTCATCGTCGACGGCCCGCCGATGGGCGTGTTCAGCGACATGCTGCCGGTGGCCCAGCGCGTGGACGGCGTCATCGTCGTGGTGCGGCTCGACCACTCGCGCCGCGACGAGATCGAGCGCTTCAAGTACCAGCTCGCGAGCACCGGCATCCAGCCGGTGGGCGTCGTGGTGCTGGGCGCCGACACCATGTCGGCGGGCTACTACTACTACTGATCGGGAGGGGGCAGGTGGGCCAGCCCGCGTTCGCACCGCCTCGTGCCGGACTCCCTCCCCGGATCCTCGCCGCCGCTCCGTGGGCCCTGGTCGGCGTGGCGCTCTCGGTGGGCACGGGAGTACTGCTCGGCGCCCACCCGCTCATCCCGCTAGACCTCGGGCTGGTGGTGGCCGCGGCGGTCCTGATCGCGATCCGGCCCTATCCGGCATTGCTCGCCGTGGTCACGGTCAACGTGATCTCGCCGTGGCACCTGTTCTGGACCTCGCTCACGGCCGCCGGAGTCGGCCTGGCCGTCCTGGTGCGCGCGCCCGCCGGGATCCCGCGCCGGGTGATGCTCCCCCTGCTCGTGCTGCTCGTGTTAACGCTCCCGGGCGTGCCTGTGCATCCCAGTCCGGACGAGGGGAACGTGCCGCCGGTCGTCACCCTGCCGGCCCTGCACATCCGCTACTCGGACGCCGTGTCGACCGAGCTGTCCGCCTGGATCGGCGTCGCATCCGTCCTCGCCACCTTCTGCCTCGCCGCCTGGGCCGTTACGACGAGAAGGCGGCTGTCGTGGTTCGTCGGCGCGCTGCTGGTGGGGTCGCTGTATCCGATCGCCTACGCGTTCAAGCAGTACGCGGCCGGTGATCTGACCGTGCGGACCAACCAGAGCAGCTCGTTCGCGGCGGTGCGCGGCCCGTTCCATCACCCGAATTTCCTGGCCTTCTACCTCCTTGTGGTGATTGGGATCACGCTTGCCGCGTTCATAGAGGCCCGCAGGCTCGCTGTGCGACTGGCGCTGCTCGGGCTGCTGGCGGCCGCGTCGGTGTGCCTGTTCCTCACGTACACCCGCTCGGCGTGGATCGGAGCGGCGATCGTCGTCCTCGTGCTCGGGCTTCTCCGCTACCGCATCCTGCTCGTGGGAGGGGCGATTGCGCTGGCGCTGGCGGCGTTCGCGTTCCCGGCCGCCGCGCGCAAGGTCCAGGACCGGTTCGGTGACCTGTCGACCAGCTCGGAATCGCACGCGTCGAACTCATGGAAGTGGCGTACCGGGCAGTGGTCGCGGATGGAGCACTGGGGGTGGGAGCGGCCCTTCCTCGGGCAGGGTTTCGGGAGCTACCAGCGGCTGAGCATCAAGGAGTTCGGCTACTTCGACCGGCACTACCAGGTCGCCGACCCAGGCCATCCCTTCGCCCCAAGGGGGATCGCGCCCCACAACGACTACGTGAAGATGTTCGTGGAGACCGGCATCATCGGGCTCTCGCTGTGGGTGCTCACGCTCGGAGGGCTGATCTCCGCCGCCTGGCGGGCGAGGCGCGCCCCCCCGCTCCGCGCGTACGCGAGGGCCATGGTGGCCGTGATGATCGCGCTGGCGATAGTCAGCTACGCCGACAACGTGCAGGGCTACACCACCGTCCTGCTCGTGACCTCGGCAATGATCGGCGGGCTCGCCGGGCTTCAGCGGGCGAGCCGCTCACGTCCGGCGACGCCCACGGCCGGACCTACCTAGTCAACCGGTGGCCGGCGGTCCGGCCAGCCGACCTCGGCCTCGAGCTGCGCTGCGAGCGAGATCAGCGTGGACTCGTCGTGCGGGCGGCCGACGAGCGTCACGCCCATCGGCAGGCCGTCATGCAGCGAGGGCGCCGGCACCGAGATCGCCGGCTGCCCGGTGACGTTCCAGGGGATGGTGAAGGGGGTCGTGTTCGCCGCGCCCATCGTCGCCCACAGCCAGCCGCGCCCGTCGTAGCGGCCGACCTCCCGGGGCGGATGCGGGATGGTCGGTGTCACGAGCACGTCGCACTGATCGAAGATCGCAGCGATCTTCGCGGTCATCCTCGCCTCGCGCTCGCGCGCCCGGCGAAGCCCGCGGTCGCCGATGCGCCGTCCCACCCCTGCCAGCGAGCGGGTGCGCTTCTCGAGCCGCTCGGGGTCGGGCATCCCGTTCGCGTCGTCCGCGATCCCCCGCAGCCAGCGCGGCAGGAAGGAGGAGCGCACGTCCGTGTACTTCGGGTTGCGGCCGATCACCTCGTGCCCCAGCGAGCGCAGCACCTCCGCCGTCTCGCGGACGGCTTCCTTGGCTGGCCCGTAGACCTTCACCAGCGGGATCGGGGACTTGGCAGACACCATGACCCGCAGCCGCCCGGGTGGGGTGCGCGCGGACTCGGCGAACGGGCGCGCGGGAGGCTCGGCGCGGTCGACGTCGCCGGAGGCCGGCCCCGAGACCGCGTCGAGCCACACCGCGGCGTCGAGCACGGTTCGGGTGACGGAACCCGCCACGCTCAGCCCGTGCCAGTGCTCGGGGAACGGCATCAGGCTCACCCGGCCCCGCTGCGTCTTCAGCCCGACGAGGCCGCAGCAGGCCGCCGGGATCCTGATCGAGCCGCCGCCATCGCTGGCCGAGCCTGCGGCTGCCAGGCCCGCCGCCACCGCCGCCGCGGACCCGCCGCTCGATCCGCCTGCGGAGCGATCCGTGTTCCACGGGTTCCGGGTCTTGCCGAACGCCTCGGACTCGGTCCACGGGAAGATGGCGAGCTCGGGCAGGTTGGTCTTGCCGATGATGATCGCGCCCGCCTCACGCAGGCGCCGGACCTGCTCCGAGTCCCTGTCCACCGGCCCGCGATGCGCCGCCGAGCCGTCGCCCGTGAACTCGCCGGCGAGGTCGAGGTTGTCCTTGACCGCCACCGGCACGCCGAGCAGCGGCCGGTCCTCGCCGGCGCCGACCCGGCCCTCGGCCTGCCTCGCCTCGGCCAGCGCTCGCTCGCCGAGGACCACGCGGAACGCGTCCAGCTTGGGATCGATGCGCTCGATCCGCTCCAGGTACAGCTCCACGAGCTCGAGTGGGGACACCTCCCGCGCCCGCACCATCTCGGCCTGGCGGGCGAGCCCGGTGAACGCGAGCTCGGTGGCGTCCATCGCGCGAAGACTAATCGGCCGGAGGGGCCCTCCTTAGAATCGATTCGGATGCAGGAGATCTCCTTCGACGAGCGTGGACTTGTCCCGTGCATCGTGCAGGACTGGCGGACCGGTGAGGTGCTCACGCTCGCATACATGAACGAGGTGGCGCTCGAGCGAACGCGCGCCACCGGCGAGACTCACTTCTGGAGCCGCTCGCGCGGCGAGCTCTGGCACAAGGGCGCGACCTCGGGAAACGTCCAGCGCGTCCGGGAGCTCCGGTTCGACTGCGACCTCGATGCGGTGCTGGCCCTCGTCGAGCCGGCCGGCCCCGCCTGTCACACCGGCGAGCGCACCTGCTTCCACAACGGGCGGCTCGAGCCCCCTGCCCCGCACGAGGCGCTCCCGGTGCTCGAGCGCACGGTTGCAGCGCGGCGCGCGGAGCGCCCGGAGGGGAGCTACACGGCGGAGCTCCTGGCCGATCCCGCGCGGATCGGCGACAAGGTCCGCGAGGAGGCCGACGAGGCCGCCCGCGCCGCGGCCGGCGAGTCCGACCAGCGGGTGGAGGAGGAGGCGGCCGACGTGCTCTACCACCTCACGGTCCTGCTCGCATCGCGGGGGCTGTCGCTGGCGGACGCCTTCGAGGAGCTCAATGGCCGTCGCCGCTGATCCGGCCGAGCTCGAGATCGCACCGAGCCTGGACGAGGTCCGCGAGCTCGCCCGCGAGCACACGCTGATCCCGCTCCGCCACAGCTTCATCGACGACTGCGAGACGCCCGTCTCGGCGTACCTCAAGCTGCGCGGCGAGGGCCCCTCGTTCCTCCTCGAGTCGGCCGAGCAGGGTCAGCGCTTTGGCCGCTGGTCGTTCCTCGGGGTGCAGCAGCGGGCGGTCATGCGGCTCGACCAGGGCCGCCTGACCGTGGACGGCGAGCCCCGCGACTACGAGGATCCCTACGCGGCCGTGGCTGGCGAGCTCGATCGCTACCGCCTGGCGCAGCTTGACGGGCTGCCGCCGTTCGCGGGCGGCGCCGTTGGGATGTTCGGCTACGACCTGGTGCGCACGTTCGAGCCGAGCGTGGGGCCCCGGGGTGCCGACGAGCTCGGCGTGCCCGAGCTCGCGGTGATGGTCTCGCACGTGCTGCTCGCGTTCGACCACTTCACGCATAGGGTCACGGTCCTGGCGTACGTCTTCGCCGACGAGGACGAGTTGGAGCGCTCCTACGCGAGCGCGGTCGAGGCGATCGTTGACGTGCGCGAGCGCCTGCGCGCGCCGGTGCCGCGCTCCGACGCCGGCCGCCGCGAGCCCCCTCGCTGGACCTCGAACATCGGGTCCGAGGGGTACGCCGCCGCGGTGGAGGTCGCCAAGGAGCACATCCGCGCCGGCGACGCCTACCAGATCGTGCCCAGCCAGCGCTGGAGCGCCGACTGCCCGGTCGACGCGTTCTCGATCTACCGCGGGCTCCGCACGATCAACCCGAGCCCCTACATGTACTTCCTCGACTTCGAGGACTTCCAGATCGCTGGCGCGTCGCCCGAGTCGCTCGTGAAGGTCAGCGGCCGGCTGGCCCAGCAGCGCCCGATCGCGGGCACCCGCCCGCGTGCCCAGACCACCGAGGAGGACCTGGAGCGCGCCCGAGAGCTACTGGCCGACGAGAAGGAGCGCGCCGAGCACGAGATGCTGGTGGACCTCGGGCGGAACGACCTCGGCCGCGTCTGCGAGTACGGGAGCGTGGAGGTCGGCGAGCACATGGTGGTCGAGACCTACTCGCACGTCATGCACATCGTGTCGTCGGTCTCGGGCCGCCTTGCGGACGGCGTGACCCCCATCGACGCGCTGCGCGCCTCGCTGCCCGCCGGCACGCTGTCGGGCGCGCCGAAGATCCGCGCGATGCAGATCATCGACACCCTCGAGCCCACCAGCCGCGGACCGTACGGCGGCGCCGTCGGCTACCTGTCGTTCACGGGCGACCTCGACACCTGCATCTACATCCGCTCGGCGCTGGTCAAGGACGGGCGGGTGCACGCGCAGGCGGGCGGCGGCATCGTGGCCGACTCCGACCACGACTACGAGGTCCGCGAGACCGAGCACAAGGCCGGCGCGGTGTGGGAGGCGGTGGCGCTGGCGTGCCACCAGCCCGATTGGCCATGAGGGTGCTGATCGTCGACAACTACGACTCGTTCACGTACAACCTTGTCCAGTACCTCGGGGAGCTGGGCGCGGAGCTGGACGTGGTCCGCAACGACGCCGCGACCGCCGCCGCGCTGGTGGAGCGCCG
>VAWV01000128.1 GCA_005883295.1 Actinomycetota bacterium | reverse complement strand
GTCCGACCGCAGTGGCTGACGGGGTCCTACCCGGGCGCCTGGTGGCGGAACATCGGGCGCCGGCTCCCCTCCCCCGGCCGCGATCTATCGTTCGCGGTGTGTGGGGGAGGTTCCGCAGGCTTGGCCTGATACCGATCGCGGCCTGTGCCGTCTCGGGGCTGATCGCGATGCCCGCCAGCGCTGCGCCGCACAAGCCGTGGGTTGCTGTCGAGCGCCCGGTCCAGTCGGCGTCGCCAGACGCGCGACAGGTGAGGGAGTCGTACGTGAGCCTGCGATTCCGGCTGCCGAACGACGCCGGGCCGCGGCCGCCGAACTGCAACTGGATCAGCTATCTCCGCTTCCGCGCCACCGACGGGCCGCAGAAGTCCCGAAAGGCTGACGCGATCTTCGTGACGATGCCGGGGATCTTCGCCGGCGCGTCGTCGCTCGACGTGTTCGCGCGCAACATGGTCCGGACCGCGAGGGCGAGCGGAAGGCACATCGAGGTCTGGACGCTCGACCGGCGCTCGAACTGCCTGGAGGACCACTGGGGGATACGGCAGGCCGCTCGCGCACACGACTACCGGATCGCGCTGAACTACTACTACCACGGCGCGAAGGTGGGCGGACGCCGTTTCGCGGGCTTCAGGTCGGAGCAGGATGCGTCGTTCCTGAAGGGGGTTGGCCTCGAGCAGACCGTCCGCGACGAGTACGCCGTGATCCGCCGCTGGATCCCCCGCAAGCTCCGCACCAAGAAAGTGTTCTGCGGTGGCCACTCGCTGGGCGGGCCGCTGACCACGGCCTTCGCCGACTGGGACTTCGACGGCAATCCGAAGACCAAGAGCGACGCCGGCTACAACCAGTGCGCCGGTTACTTCGCGCTCGACACGCGCTTCGACCTCGGCAACCCGTCGGGCGGCGGCGGGTCGAGCGGCGGCGGCGGGTCGAGCGTGGGGCTGGCCGACGTCTTCGCGAAGGCCAGCGGCGGATCGCCGTACGTGAACGCTCCGCCGTTTACCCCGGAGACCATCCAGGCGGTCCCGGTCACGGCACTCGCCGCCTTCCAGGAGCCGCAGGCGGAGAGCCAGGTGGTGAACCGACTTCCGAACGACTCGAACTTCCAGATCACGTTCCGCACGCTGTTCTCACGCGACGCCGCCAACGCGGCAACCCAGATGCCAAGCATCCGCGACTTCCGCACCACGAACGAGGTCGCGCTGGGCGCCACGTTCGACGACAACTCGTCGCCGGTCACGATCCTCCGCACCAGCCTGGGCACCTTCGCGGGCGGCCCGGTGGCGCAGAAGAGCTGGCCGGCGCAATACGGACAGACGCTGCCGACCGGCCTGATCGACGGGAAGCACCTGATGATCCCGACCGCGGCGCACGGTCCGCTCTACCGGTGGTGGCACTTCGATCAGTTCGGCAAGCCGGGCACCCCGGTGCAGCTCGACAATTCCGGCCACCCGTTCACCACCAAGGCGGACGAGGTGACGGACATCCACCAGTTCGCGCGCGCGATCTACGAGGCGCCCGCCGACTTCGCGGAGCAGTACTTCCCACTCCGCCTCCTCACCGACGAGGAGGACGCTAGTGGTGGCGACCGCAGCGGCTCGCTCCAGAACCTCCGCTACGACGGCATCCCCAAGCGACCGCAGTTCTACGCCGACGCGGCTCACGGGATCGAGGAGGGTGCGTCGGCACCGCCCAAGGGTCCCGGCCCGTTCGCCTGGATCCGCCTGCCGGGCTATAACCACATCGACGTGGCGACGGCTGCGCTTCGCCAGAACAGCGGCAGGCACGAGGCCGAGAGCACGGGGCTGTGGAGGTGGGCCACCGCCGTGCTCGGGTCGAAGCGACCGCGCTAGCCGTCGACCTGCTCGCTCATCCGCGCGAGGGGGCACCGCCGATGAGGTTCAGGATGCGCCGCTGGAGCTGCGCGCCGCGGCGATCGTCGCGGAACCGCTCGCGGGCCCGGGCAAGCCGAGCGGCTCGCGGGCCCGTGTAGCGGCGTCGTGCCCAGGGCGACGACGGCTTCGCCAGCCGCAGCGAGCAGAACGCGCCCACCAACGGGATGAACACCGCGATGACGCCGAGCAGGATCCGTCCCTTGAGGAACGTGATCCCCACCACCGCGACGCAGGCGGCGGCGACCGCGATCGAGCCCGCCACCGAGCCCACCTCGTCGAGCCCGAACGGGCGGATTCCCATCACCACGAGGCCCGCGAACGAGGCCGAGAGGACGACGGCGTCGACCGATGAGCGCCCCTCCTCCGACCAGTAGACGTCGTCCAGGTGGAGCCAGAGCGCGAACTCGTCGAGTGTCAGACCGGCACCGACCCCGAACACCACGGCGACGATCTGAAGCCACGGCGGCTGCAGATCCGTAGCGAACGCGACGAAGCCGGACAGCAGCATGAGCGAGATGCCCCAAACCAGGTGATGGATATGCAGCCCGCCGCCGGTCGTGACGCTCCCGGGCCACCACGGAACCCGCGGACTGCGCATGAGCCGCGCACTCGTCCGAATGAACCCGAACGCGATCAGAAACGCCAGCAGCACCAGAAACGCGGGCCCGCGCCCCTGATTGGCATGCGAGTCAACGACGTCGTGGAGGATGTCAGCGGCGAATGGCACGGCCGGCGATGCTACGCGCGTCTGCGGCTACCGCAGAGCGACGATGCCGTGATCTGGGTGCGAAAACCAAGCCTGGGAAGGACGCAGGGAGCGGGCAGTGCTACGCACGGCCGCGACCGAGGACGCCCCCAGACGCAGGTTTGCAGCCTCTCAACCGCAGCCGGTGTTGTTGCCGCAGGAGGAACAGGTGTAGCAACTACCCGTCCGCTGCATCATCCCGCCGCACTGCCCGCAGGCCGGGCCCAAGTCGAGCCCCTGCAGCTTGGCCGGGATCACCGGCGGCTCGTCCGTGAGCGCCGACGCGGCCGGCTTCGACTTCCCGTTGCCGCCGTTTGCCGGCGGTGCGTCGGCGGGCGGCGCCGCCGTGTCGCCGCGCATCAACGCATCCTGCGCCGCCTTCCGCGCGCGGACCTCGGGCGTGAGGATGCCGAGCTCCTCCTGGACATCGACGTCCAGGAAGCGCGACGCCAGCCAGCGCATGATGTAGTCGGGCATCGACTTGGCGAACGGGATCTCCGGGTTGCCGGTCGCGCCCTCCGGATCGAAGCGCATGTAGCTGAACTTGCGCACCAGGGTCTCGAGCGGCACGCCGTACTGGAGCGCGATCGAGACCGAGGTGGCGAATGCGTTCATCATGCCGCGGAGGGTCGAGCCCTCCTTGCCGATGTCGGTGAGGAAGATCTCGCCGACGGACCCGTCCTCGTACATGCCGGCCGTGATGTAGCCCTCGTGGCCGGCGATCGAGAACTTGTGGGTGATCGACTGGCGCTCCTTCGGCATGCGCCGCCGGACGGGCTGCGCGATGTCGTCGGCCGAGCCGCCGGACTTCTGGTCCTTCGACTCGCCGGCGTCCGTGCGGAGCGCCTGCGCCGTCTTCGAGCCGTCGCGGTAGATCGCCAATGCCTTGATCCCGAGCCGCCAGGCCTGGGTGTAGGCGTCGGCGACGTCCTCGACGGTCGTGTCGGCCGGCATGTTGACCGTCTTGGAGATCGCTCCCGAGATGAACGGCTGCGCCGCGGCCATCATCTTGATGTGGCCCATGTGCGAGATCGCGCGCTGGCCGACCGCCACGTCGAACACCGGCAGGTGCTCCTCCTTGAGCGCCGGCGCCCCGAGGATCGTCCCGCGCTCGTTGACGTAAGCAACGATCTGCTCGATCTCCGACTCCGGGTAGCCGAGCGTCTCCAGGGCCAGCGGCACGGTGTGGTTGACGATCGTCATCTGGCCGCCGCCCACGAGCTCCTTGAACTTGACGAGCGAGAA
>VAWV01000127.1 GCA_005883295.1 Actinomycetota bacterium | reverse complement strand
GCGCCCGGTGCGGATCGAGCTGAACTCGTGGCGTGTGGAATCGACCGACTTGTGCATGCGGTCACTCGCGTCGTCGATGAATTCCTTGATGATCCCTTCGCTCATGTCGAGACGAGCGTGCCCACGCGCTCGCCGCACACTATCCGGTCGATGTTGGCCTCGTCGTCCATGTTGAAGACGTAGATGGGGAGCGAGTTGTCCATACACAGGGACAGCGCGGTGGAGTCCATGACCTCGAGGCGCCGCTCGATCGCCTGGCGATGGGTGACCTCCGGAAGGAAGCGCGCGCCCGGCGTGACCCGCGGATCCGCGTCGTACACGCCCTCCACCCCGTTCTTTGCCATCAGCAGCGCCTCCGCGTGCATCTCGAGCGCGCGCAGGGCGGCGGCGGTGTCGGTGGTGAAGAACGGGTTGCCGGTGCCCGCCGCGAAGATCACGATCCGGCCCCGCTCGAGGTGGCGTATCGCGCGCCGCCGGATGTAGGGCTCTGCGACCTCCGACACCTCGATTGCGGACTGCACGCGGGTGACGGCGCCGAGCTTCTCGAGGGCGTCCTGGAGGGCCAGGGCGTTGAGGACCGTGGCCAGCATCCCCATGTAGTCGCCGGTCGCGCGATCCATGCCCTCGGCGGCGCCGCGAAGGCCGCGGTAGATGTTGCCCCCGCCGACCACGATGGCCATCTCCACCCCGCGGTCCACGACCTGCTTCACCTGCGTGGCGATCGCGGCGATGCGGTCGCGGTCGGCCCCGTACTCGAGCGGGCCCATCAGGGCCTCGCCTGAGAGCTTCAGGAGGATCCGGCGGAAGGCGGGCGTGGCCCCGTCGGTCTCACTCATTCCTCGCCGACCTCGAAGCGGGCGAACCGGCGGATCACCACGTTCTCCCCGGTCTTGGCCGCCGCCGCCGTGCGAAGCTCATCGATCGTCTGGCCGGCGTGCTTGTCCGCGTTCACGTGCGGCTGCCGCAGCAGCACCACCTCGTCCAGCCACTTCCGCAGCCGCCCCTCGGCGATCTTCGAGCGAACCTCCTCGGGCTTGTCCTGGGCCTGTTCCTCGAAGATCCTCAGCTCGGCCTGCCGCGCTTCCTCCGGGACGTCGTCCTCGGAGAGGTAGAGCGGCCGCGCGGCCGCCACGTGAAGCGCCACGTCGCGCGCGAACTCCTGGAAGTCGTCGTTCTTCGCCACGAAGTCGGTCTCGCAGTCCACCTCCACGAGCACGCCGATCCTGCCCGTGGCGTGGAGGTAGCTCGTGACGACGCCCTCCGTGGCCGCGCGCGCGCCGCGCTTCGCGGCCTGCGCCTGCCCCTTCACCCGCAGGATCTCCACGGCCTTGTCCACGTCACCGCCGGCCTCGGTGAGCGCGCCCTTGCAGTCCATCATCCCCGCGCCCGTGCGGTCGCGGAGTGCCTTCACGTCGCTCGCGCTGATGTCAGCCATCCGTGGCGGGCTCCTCGCTCGCCGCCGCGGGCTCACCCGCCTCGGCGGCCGCCTGCGCCGCGGCCGCCTGCTCCTCGGCCTCGCGGCGGGCGGCCTCCTCTGCCTCCCTGCGCTCCTGCTCCTCCCGCTCACGCCGCTCCTGCTCCTCCCGCTCGCGGCGGGCGGCCTCCTCCTCGGCGCGGAAGCGAGCACCCGGGTCGCAGTTAGTGTCCACAAGCCCGATGATCGGGATCTTCAGGCGGGCGGCCTCGCGGACCGCGATGTCCTCGGTCTTGAGGTCCACGATGAACACCGCGTCGGGGGGGCGCTGCATGTCCCGCACGCCGCCCAGGTTCATCTCTAGCTTGTCGCGCTCGCTCTCGGCGCCGATCCGCTCGCGCGTCGGCAGGAGCTCGAGGGTGCCGTTCTCGGTCCACTCGGTGAGGTCGTGGAGCCGCTTGATCCGCTTGGAGATCGTCTGGAAGTTCGTCAACAGGCCGCCGAGCCAGCGCAGGTGCACGTACGGCATCCCGGACTGCCCGGCCACCTCCTTGATGCTGTCGCGAGACTGCTTCTTGGTGCCCACGAACATGACCGTGCCCCCGCGCCCGGCGACTCCCGACGCGAAGTCCTGCGCGGTCCGGAGCAGACGCTCGGTCTGCTGGAGGTCGATGATGTGGATGCCGTCCCGCTCGCCGAAGATGTAACGCCTCATCTTCGGGTTCCAGCGCCGAGTCTGGTGCCCGAAGTGGACGCCCGCCTCGAGCAGGTTCTGTATGCCGACCTCTTTCAAGCCATCTCCCTTTTCCGCTTGTGTGCTGCCGCCCACCAGGCGAAACGCGGACCCGGTCTGACCGGGCAGGGCCGCGCCCCGTTCTCCAGCGGGGTCGTGGTTGGTGTCAGTCGCCGAGGATAGTGATGCGGCGGGGGTCCCCTCCCGTCAGACCCGCCGCATCCGCCCTGGAACGGCGAGGGGCGGCCCGAAGACCGCCCCTGCCATTTTTTTCAGTCCCCGTCTGGCCCTTCGGAGACTGGCTCCCGTGCAGCTGCTTCGAGCGCGCGAAGCAGGTCCACGGGCAGTTTGGACTCGCAGGCGATAGGTGCCCCTGTCAAAGGATGAGTAAACCTCAGCTTGGCGCTGTGGAGAAATTGGCGCATAAGCACAAGGCGCTTCCCGCAGGCCCCGCCTCCGTACTGGCGATCGCCGCAGACGGGATGCCCGATCGCGGCCATGTGGACGCGGATCTGGTGGGTGCGGCCGGTCTCCAGGCGGACCCGTAGAAGGGTCGTCCGTGGCAGCGCCCGCTCGATCTCGAAGTGGGTGCGCGCCTCCCGCGGCCGGTCGGTGCGGGTCGAGTGCACCGTGCGCTCGCGCCGATCGCGGCCGATGGCGGCTTCGATCGTGCCGGTCCGGGAGCTGGGGCGCCCCTCGACGAGCGCCAGGTACTGGCGCTCGATCTCGCGCCGCCGGAGCATGTCCTGGAGGGCACGATGTGTGCGGTCGTTCTTGGCCACGATCAGGAGACCCGACGTGTCCCGGTCGAGGCGGTGGACGATCCCCGGGCGCCAGGGCTCCCGGCCGCCGGCGGCACGGCCCCTGAGGGCGTCCAGCAGCGTCCCCGACGGGTGGCCGGCCGCCGGGTGCACAACCACGCCCGCGGGCTTGTCGACCACGATCAGGTCGTCGTCCTCGTAGGCGATGGAGTGCGGCGCGGCCGTGTCGGCTGGGAGCGCCGTCTCGGATCGCTCGACGATCGCCACCACGCGCTCGCCCTCGCTCAGCAGGTGCCGCTTGGGGCGGGCGCGTCCGTCCACGGTCACAGCCCCCGCGTCGATCAGCCGCTGCGCCGCCGCCCTGGAGCCCACCTCGGGGCGTCCGCCGAGCGCCACGTCCAGGCGCGCGCCGTGCTCGGCGGCGCCGGCCACGAGCTCGATCCTCATCGCTGGAGCCTGGGTCCCTCGATCACATACAGGAGACCGAGGATCCCCAGGACGATCGCCGCGTCGGCCAGATTGAACGCGGGCCACAGGATCGGGTCGATGAAGTCGATCACCCCACCGTCGCGCAGGCGGTCGGCCAGGTTGCCGAACGCCCCGCCCGCCACGGCGCCGAACGGGAGCCACAGGTACGGGGTGGAGGTGTGAAACGCGAAGTACAGGGCCAGCAGCGCGACCGCACCCATCGTCAGCGCAGTGACCAGTCCACCGCCGCCTCCGAGGGCGCCGAACGCGACGCCCTTGTTTCGAACGTAGGTGAGGTCGACGCCCAGGAAGATGTTGGTTCGCGAGCCCCGCGCCACCGCGGAAACAACGATCTGCTTGCTGGCCTGGTCCACGACCATGACCGCGCCGGCCACCACTCCGGCCAGCCGCCATGCGCGCACGGCCGTGCCCACCGCGATCAGCCGTTGATGAGATTGGCCACCAGCTGCCCCACGACCAGCAGCACGATCGTCGCGACCATCGGGCTCAGGTCGATCGCGGCGGGGCCCAGCCGCGCCATCGGCAGGATGCGGCGGAAGAGGTTGAGGTAGGGGTCGACCACGTCGCGAACGAACGTCAGGAAGACGTCGAGCACGCGGTTGTAGGGCACCCGCGGCATCCAGCTCATCAGCACGCGGATGAAGATCAGGATCACGTAGACGTAGACCAGCGTGATCACGTAGTTGGCCACGCTGTGGCGCGTGATCGCGGCGAGGACGGCGATCACCGGCCGCCTCCCACCACGGCCGCCACCGCGTCCTCGAACGCGGCCCTCACGCCGCCGCGTTCGAGCGCCGCGAGCCCCCTGGCAGTCATCCCGCCGGGCGAGGTCACGCGGCGCCGGAGGTCGTGCGTGTCGTTGCCGCGCTCCCGCAGCACGGCAGCGGTGCCGGCCAGCGTGTCGACCGCCATCGTCGCCGCGACGTCGGGTGCGAGGCCATGGGCCACGCCGGCGTCCACGAGCGCCTCGACCACGAGCGCGTAGAACGCGGGCCCGCAGCTCATCACCGCGGTCCCGGCGTCGATCAGCGGCTCGGGCAGCTCGATCAGCGTCCCAAGGCGGCCGAACAGCTCCCGGATCTCGCCCTCGGGGCCGTCCCCGGCCCGCGTCCCGGGCACGTAGCAGACCACGCCCTGGCGCACCTCGACCGGGATGCTCGGCATGAAGCGGTAGACGGGCCGGTTCGGGTAGGCCTGCTCGACCACCGCCACGGGTGTGCCCCCGAGGATCGAGATCAGAGCGTGTGCCTCGTCGCGAATCTCGTCGGCGACGGCCCCGAGCTGCGCCGGCTTGTGAGCCAGCACCACGGCGTCCACGGCCGCCGCTGCGGCGGCGTTCGACTCCGCCACCTCGCCCCCCACCTCGCGCGCCAGCGCCTCCGCGCGCGGCCGGTCGACGTCGGAGACCACCACCGGCTCGCCGAGCCCGCGCGCGAGCGCGCTCGCCATGTTCCCCGCCCCGATCAGCCCGATGCGCATGGGAGCGCAAGCATATGGGGCGCGCTAGAGATCACCCGAAGACTCCGCGTGTGCGGATGGCGGATGCCGGCGCGCGATCTGCCAAGGACGCAGGATCCCGGGCAATGCAGGGACATTGCCGGGATCCGAGGACGCCGGCAGGCGCGCGTCCGGCACCGCCAGACGTGCGCGGGGGTCTCTAACCCCCTACGACTGGTTGAAGAAGCCCTTCTCGATCAGCCGCGCGCGCTCCTCGGCGGAGACCTCGACGTTACGCGGCGTGAGGAGAAAGACCTTGTCGGCGATGCGCTGCATCCCGCCGTCGAGCGCGTACGTGAGCCCGGAGGCGAAGTCGATCAGGCGCTTCGAGAGGTCGGTGTCGGTGCTCTGCAGGTTGAGGATCACCGGGACGTCGTCCTTGAACTGGTCCGCCACCTGCTGGGCGTCGTTGAAGCTCTTCGGGATCACCAGGTGCACCTGCACCCCGGCACGGCCGCCGTTCTGGACGGACCGCAGCACGCGCGTGTCCCGCGCCGAGCGCGGCTCGTCGGCGAAGATGTCGTCGATCTCGTCGCGGCGGCGGCGGGCCTGGAGCCGGCGCACGTTGGGCCGCTCGCGATAGCGATCCTCGAGCTCGGCCTCCGGCTGCGGCTCGAGCTCCTCCCGGTAGCCGTCGTCCTCCTCGGCGAGGCCGAAGTAGACGAGCGTGCGGTGCCAGGTGTCCCTCAGGGCCA
>VAWV01000126.1 GCA_005883295.1 Actinomycetota bacterium | reverse complement strand
GCCGGCTTGCCCTTGCCCGGCTGCCCCGACACCGCCGTGGAACTCGACTTCTTCTTGCTTCCGCAGGCCGCGACGCCGACCGCCAGCACGACGGCGAGTACGACCAACAGCGCGGTGCGTAGATATCTGGTCCTCAACTGAGGCCTCCCCTCATCCGATGTCCACTGGTTTCCCTGCAGGTCCGATACCCGGTACCCGGTGGCGGAGCCCGGCCGGCGTGACCAGCCGCTGGAGCAGCGCGAACGCCCCCTCCACCGCGAGCGCGAGCGCCGACACCCAGATGGCGGCCGCGACCACCCCGGGCAGCCGGTAGCTCGCCTGGTTGAAGATGATGTCCCCGAGGCCCTCGCCGCCGGCCAGCGACGCGATCGTGGCCGTGGCCACCACGTACACGGCGGCGGTGCGGATGCCGGCGAACAGGAGCGGCAGGCCGAGCGGGAGCTCCACGCGGAGCAGGATCTGGAGCGGGCTCATCCCCATCCCCCGCGCCGCCTCCACCACCTCGCGGTCCACACCGTCGATCGCCACGTAGGCGTTCGTCAAGAGCGGCGGGAGCGCGAGCACCACGAGCGCGACCAGGACGTTCACGAACCCGAGGCCGAAGATGGCGAGCCCGATCGCGATCACGCCGAGGCTTGGCAGCGCGCGCCCCACGTTGGACACGCTGATCGCGAACCACGCGCCGCGGTGGATGTGGCCGAGCCAGAGTCCGATCGGGATCGCGATCACCAGCGACACGCCGATTGCCGCGCCCGAGAGCTCGAGCTGCTGGCCGGTCTTGTCGAGCAGGAAGCTCAGGTTGTGTCCGATGAAGGTGATCGCGTCGCCGAAGGTCTTCATCGCGCCATCTCCCTCCTGGCCCATGGCGTGAGCACTCGCTGGGCGCCCGCGATCAGCGCGTACACGACGACGGCGAGCAGCGTGGTCAAGACCGCGGCCGCCACGAACTCGGTGTTGAAGTCGGTCGTGATGGCCCTGAAGATCGGGCCGCCCAGCCCCTCGTCGACTATGAAGGCGCCGATCGTGGCCAGGCTGATGACGGTCACCGCCGCGATCTGGACACCCGCGAGGATGGCCGGTGCGGCGAGCGGCAGCTCCACGCGCAGCAGGGTCTGGGCGCGCGTGAACCCCATCCCGCGGGCCGCCTCCCGCACCTCGTCGGACACTCCGCGCAGGCCAACCACGGTGTTCCGGAACAGGATCAGCAGCGTGTACGAGATCAGCGCGATCTCCACGGTGGTGGTGGTGAGGCCGGTGATCGGGACCAGGAGCTGGAAGAGCGCGGCACTCGGGATCGTGTAGAGGATCCCGGAGAAGATCGAGAACGGCGTCTCGAAGCGCACGAACCGGTACGCGAGCAGCGCCGCGGCGAACGAGATCGCGAAGCCGATGCCGATGGCGATCGCGGTGAGCTTGATGTGGTCCAGCAGCGCGGGCTGGAAGGTGTCGCTCCAGTGCGAGCTGAACCAGTCCCAGCAGAAGAACCCGTTCCGGCGCACGCACGAGTGCGCGCCCCCGCCGCCGAAGTTCGGGATCACCGGGCCGGCCGCTGCCAGCTTCGCTGCGAGCACGTGGGTCACTTCGCCACCAGCTCCTCGCTGATCAGGTCCGCCGACACCAGTCCCGCGAGGCGGCCGTTCTTGTCGACCACCACCAGGTGGCTGCCCGTCTGGGACAGCATCAGCGACAGCGCGTCGCGCAGGAGCATGTCGGGCGTGCCGACCGCGCCGAGCGGCTCCGAGCCATCCTCCGGCACTCGCTCGGTGGCGAGCCGGTCGATGGGCAGCAGGCCGGTTGGGCGGCCGTCGTCGTCGACGATCACGAGCGTCTCGAAGCCCGCCCGCTGCACCCGCGCACGGGCCGCCTGGGCGTTGTCGCCGGGTCGCGCGGCTGGCGGATCGATCGGCTCGATGTCGCGCAGCCGGCGCAGCGTGAGCCGCTTGAGGCCGCGGTCCGCGCCCACGAACTGCGCGACGAACTCGTCGGCGGGCTCGGACAGGATGCGGTCCGGCGTGTCGTACTGCGCGAGCACGCCGCCCTCACGGAGGACCGCGATCCGGTCACCCATGGTGATCGCCTCGTCGATGTCGTGGGTCACGAACACGACGGTCTTGCGGATCTGCGCCTGAAGGGCCAGGAACTCGTGCTGCAGCCGCTCGCGGGTGATCGGGTCGAGCGCGCCGAATGGCTCGTCCATGAGCATCACCGGCGGGTCCGCCGCGAGTGCCCGGGCGAGCCCCACGCGCTGGCGCTGCCCGCCAGATAGCTGCGCGGGGTAGCGGCGACCGTCGCGATCGGGGTCGAGCCCCACCAGCTCGATCAGCTCGAGCGCGCGGCGGCGGATCCTGTCGCGGTCCCAACCCAGCAGCCGCGGGACTGTCCCGATGTTCGCCTCGATCGTCATATGCGGGAACAGCCCGATCTGCTGGATCACGTAGCCGATCCCGCGGCGGAGCTGGGTCACGTCGAGCGAGCGGACGCTCCGGCCGTCGATCGAGATGTCGCCGCCCTCGAAGTCGATGAGGCGGTTGATCATCTTGAGCGCCGTGGTCTTCCCGCCGCCGGAAGGCCCGACGAGCATGCAGATCTCGCCGGTCCCTACCCGCAGGGACAGCTCGTTGACCGCGGGCTCGCCGCGCCCCGGGTAGGTCTTCGTCGCGCGGTCGAAGACGATCTCCGCGGCCGCCGGCTGCCCCTCCGCGCTGCGCGACGGCCCCTCGCTCCCCGGGCTCTCCAGGACTATCCCTCCGGCAGCGCCGGGATACCGCCCATGAACAGCTGGGTGCAGAAACGCGCGGCGCCGTCCACGTCGGGCGGGTCGCGATCG
>VAWV01000125.1 GCA_005883295.1 Actinomycetota bacterium | reverse complement strand
CTCCGCGAGCTCGGCTACGCGTGGAAGCGCCCCGATCTGGAGGATGCGCTCCGGGCGGCTAGCAGCCGAGCCGCCTGAGCCTCGCACGGTAGACGTCCATGTCGGCGCGCTTCCAGTCCTCGTGCGTCTGCCTGCGCAGCGGGGCGACGCGTTCCCGGTGGTAGGGCGAAGCGAGACTCTCGTTGTGACCGATCACGTCGCGCACGGGAATGCCGAACCGGCAGCGAAGCCAGCGGGTGAGCTCGAGCGACGCGTCGAGCTGGCGGCGGTCGCCCAGGATCTGTGCGTCGGTCGTACCCACGTGCTCGATTCCGATCGCCGTGTAGTTGAGACCGACCGTGTGGCGGCACATGAGCGAGACCGGCACGAGCCGGTAGATCGTCCCGTCGCGGTCGACGACGAAGTGCGCGCAGATGCCCGGCAGCTCGTGGAGCTCGGGGTCCCGGCGATCGGGCGCGAACATCGCGTACGCCCGCGCGAAGGTCCCCGTGCCGGTGTAGTGCTCCACTACCACGTGCGGGGCGCTGAGACGGTAGGTCGACACACCGTAGTGGCGTTCGGCGTAGGCGGCCGTCTCCCGCCGGCGGCGCGCGCCGAACGGGATCGGCCGCGCGACGATCGGCGGCGGGGTGAGCTCATGCGGCCGCGCGGCCGGCAGCCGGACCTCGCGCGGTGAGGCGTGATGGGTCGTGCCGCATCCCGCGAGCGCTCCCAGGCAACCCAGGAACGCGAACCCCCTGCGCACTACCGGTCTTGAGAGTGCTGATCTCTCACGCCGCGGGCGCGCGCCTCCGCAACGGTCTGCCCACCGCGCCCGAAGGGAAGCGGGCCCTGGAGCTTCCACTTCGAGTCGCGCTTCGCGGGCACGACCAGCCACACGAGCACCGCCACGATGGCGAGCCCTGGGCGCTCCCCGTAGCCCTTCCGGTCCGACAGCCAGGAGGCGACGATGCATCCGATCAGCCACGCGTAGAGCAGGTAGAGCGCCTTGGCGCCGATGAGCGCGATCGGGAGCGTCATGTGCCCAGGTACGCCCTCTGGACCTCGGGGTTCCGGCGCAGCGCGTCCGAGCGGTCGGTCAGCGCCACCGTCCCCGTCTCGAGCACGTAGCCGCGCGCGGCGACCTCGAGCGCGAAGTTCGCGTTCTGCTCGACCAGCAGGATCGTGGTGCCCTGTCGGTTGATCTCCTCGATGGTCTCGTAGATCCGCTCGACGAGGATCGGGGCGAGCCCCATGCCCGGCTCGTCGAGCAGCAGCAGCTTTGGGCTGGCCATCAGCGCGCGCCCGATCGCCAGCATCTGCTGCTCGCCGCCGGACATCGTGCCGGCCTTCTGCTTCTCGCGCTCCTTGAGCCGCGGGAACAGCTCGAAGACGCGCTGCATGTCCTGGCCGACGCCGTTCGAGTCCTTGCGCAGGTAGGCGCCCAAGTCGAGGTTCTCGCGGACGGTCATGCGCGGGAAGATATGGCGGCCCTCGGGCGAGAGCGAGATGCCGCGCTGGACGATCTCCTGCGGCGGTGTCTCGCCGATCTCCTTCCCGTCGAAGCGGATCGAGCCCTCCCTTGGCGGAGTGAGCCCGGAGATCGAGCGGAGCGTTGTGGACTTGCCCGCCCCGTTCGAGCCGATCAGCGTGACGATCTCGCCCTTCTCGACCTCCAGCGAGATCCCCTTCAGCGCCTCGATGTTGCCGTAGAAGGTGTGGACGCCGGATACCTCGAGGAGCGCCATCAGCTCTGCTTTCCGAGGTAGGCCTCGATCACCCGCGGGTCGTTGCGGACCTTCTCCGGGGAGCCCTCGGCGATCTTCTCGCCGTGGTCGAGCACCGTGATCCGCTCGGACACGCCCATCACGACCTTCATGTCGTGCTCGATGAGGAGGATCGTGATCCCGCGCTCGTCGCGCAGCTTGCGCATGAAGTCGGTGAGCCGCGCGGACTCGGCCGGGTTCATGCCGGCGGTGGGCTCGTCGAGCAGCAGGAGCTTGGGATCCGACGCGAGCGCGCGGGCCACCTCGAGCCGGCGCTGGTCGCCGTACGAGAGGTTGATCGAGATCTCGTCGAAGTGCTCCTCGCGCAGCCCCACGTAGCGGAGGGTCTCGCGCGCCTTCTCGTGCGACTCGCGTTCCTCGCGACGCTGGCTCGGGGGCCGCAGTATCGACCGGAAGATCCCGGCGCTGGTGCGCGAGTGCAGGCCCACCAGCACGTTCTCCACCGCGGTCATCGTGGCGAACAGGCGAATGTTCTGGAAGGTCCGCGCCATGCCCATCGAGACGATCTGGTCCGGTCGCCTGCGCGTGATGTCGCGCCCATGGAACGCGATCGTCCCGAAGGTGGGTCTGTAGAGCCCGGTGAGCATGTTGAAGAAAGTCGTCTTGCCCGCGCCGTTCGGACCGATGATCGAGACGATCGAGCGCTCCGGGATCGTGAAGCCCACGCCGTCCACGGCCACCAGGCCCCCGAAGATCTTCGAGACTCCGGCCGCCTCGAGGATCGCCGGCGCGGGTCCGCCGGGCGGAGCCTTCTCGGTGACCGCTGTCGCTTCCATCGCTATGCGCTCACCTCGTAGAGGGACTCGTCGCTCGCCAGGCCCTCGGTCAGCTCGAGCTTCCTGCGCCGCTCGGGTACGAGGCCCTGCGGGCGGGCGATCATCATCAGCACCAGCAGGAAGCCGAAGATCCCGAACGAGATCTCGGACGCGGTGAAGTTGAGGCCGAAGAGATCGTGAGGTGCCGTGTGGAACGTGGTCGGAATCAGCTGTTGATTGATCACCGACAGGGCGATCGCGCCCACCACAGTCCCCCAGATGCTCCCCAGGCCGCCGAGGATGATCATGGCGAGCACGAAGATCGAGAACGAGAACTGGAACTGCGTCGAGTTGATGGCCTGCGTGTACGTCCCCAGGAACGCGCCGGCAGACCCACCCAGCGCGGCGCCCATCGCGTAGGCCAGCAGCTTTGTGCGCACCAGCGGCACCCCCATGCTCGCCGCCGCCACCTCGTCCTCGCGGATCGCGATCCACGCGCGCCCGAGGCGCGAGTCGCGCAGCGAGAAGTTGATCACGAGCACGATCGCGATCATCACCAGACCGAGCCAGTAATACGGCCGCAGGTTGAGGGCGTTGTCGAACTGGGTGAACAGGTTCGGCTGGTCGACCGGCGAGATCGCCGTCTGGCCGGCCGTGAGCGTGAACTTGCCGATGTGGATCGCGTCGCCGTTGAGGGCGACCGTGCCCGCGATCTCGCCGAAGGCGAGCGTGACGATCGCGATGTAGTCGCCGCGCAGGCGCAGCGTCGGCAGCCCGATGATCGCCCCGGCGATCGACGTCAGGATCATCGCCGCGATCACGATCAGGATGAAGTTGAGGTGGATCCCCAGCAGGTGCGCGGCCTGGCCGCTTACACCGACGTGGATCCCGGACTTGCCGCCGTTGATCGCCTCCGTGAACCAATCCGAGCCGAACCAGCCGATCGAGTAGGCGCCGATCGCGTAGAACGCCACGTAGCCCAGGTCGAGCAGCCCCGCAAACCCCACGACGATGTTCAGGCCGAGCGCGAAGATGATGTACGCGACGGCGTAGATCGCGGTGTCGAGCGTGCTCGAGAGCGGGCCGTACAGGTACGGCAGGAACCAGGCGATCGCGAATACCGCCGCGGCGATCGCAAGCCCCGACCAGCGCCTGCGACGGAAGTCGGCCAAGGTGTCGCGCATCCCCGTCAGGGCCGCCATCTCAGCCGGCCTCCCTCGTCTCCTCGCCGATGAGCCCCTGGGGCCGGAACACCATGATCAGGATCAGGTACGCGAACACGACCACGTTCGTCCACTCGGAGCCGAAGTTCTTGCCCAGCACCTCGTGGATCCGGTTGTCGGAGAGCTGCTGGATGATCCCGATGATGAAGCCGCCCAGCACGGCGCCCCGCACGTTGCCGATGCCGCCCATCACCGCCGCGGTGAACGCGATGAGCCCGGCGCGGAAGCCCTGGAAGAACCAGATGTTGGTCTGGTACAGGGCGTAGATCAGCCCGCCGGCGCCGGCCAGCAGGCCACCTATCAGGAAGGTCAGTGAGATCGTGGTGTCCACGTTGATCCCCATGAGGCGCGCGGCCTCCGGGTCCTGTGCCGTGGCGCGCATGGCCTTGCCCAGCCGGCTCTGGGAGATGAATGTCGTCATCACGAGAACGAGGGGGACCGTGAGGCCCACCGCGAGGATGTCCTGCCGGTCGATCGTGACCCCGCCGAGGTTGATGACGTGAGTCGAGCCGCGGATGAGGTCGGTGACCCCGTGCTGGGAGCCGCCGAGCCAGAGCTCGCCGACGTTCTGGAGGATGAACGAGAAGCCGACCGCGGTGATCAGGGGTGCGAGCTTGGGCGCGTTGCGCAATGGCCGGTACCCCACTCGCTCGATCATCACATTGATCGAGGCGCACACGAGCATGCACACGATCAGCGTCACCACCAGGCCGCCGACCAGGCCCAGCGTGCCCGTGGTCAGCGTCAGGCCGAGCGTGCCGAACATGCCGTAGCCCACGAACGACCCGATCATGAAGAGGTCGCCGTGGGCGAAGTTGATCAGCTCGATGATCCCGTAGACGAGCGTGTAGCCGACCGCGACCAGCGCCCAGATCGCGCCGTTCGAGATCCCGGCAACCAGCACGTTGCCGAGCTTCACGAGGCTGTGGCTCGGCTGGAGGAGGTCGTGGATCGCGAAATAGACCGGCCCGGCCGCGAGGAGGATGATCAGCCCGTAGCGGCCAAGGAACGCGCGCACCGCGGCCACCGGCGTCGTGGCCGCGAGTGGCTTCCCGGTTATGGAAGCGGCCTCCACGAGTGCCTCCTGAAGATTGGACCGGAGGATCCGGGGCGGCCCCGGATCTCTCAGCTCCGCTCGATCAGCCGGACCCCACCAGCGAGGGGTTCGACTTGATGACTCTGTCGAACGTCAGCGTCTTGCCGACGATCTTGTAGAGGCCGTAGTCGGTGAGCGTGGTGTCACCGTTCTTGTCGATCGAGTAGGTCCCCAGCACGCTCTTGCGGTCCTTCGTGCTGAAGACTGCGTCGGTCACCTTCTGCCTCGTCAGCGTCCCTGAGGCGGCCGCCTTCTGGATCGAATCCAGCAGCAGCGAGGCCGACTCGAACCCGTAGATCGCGTACGGGTCCGGGTGGGGCTGGTGGTACTCGGTCGAGAAGTCCTTGAAGAACTTCTTGCCCGTCGGCCCGAACGTCTTCGGGTCTAGCGTCGCGATCGTGCACTTGAACTGCGGCGCCAGCGTCGTCGGGATGCCCTTCGTCGGATCGGCCGACGCGTTCAGGCAGATTCCGTCCGCGCCGTAGAGCTTCACGCCCTTGTCCGCGGTCGCGACGTCCTTCATGAGCTGGACGCCGTTCTGCTCGATCTCACCCGTCTGGATCACGCACGGGGCCTTCACGTTCGCCGCGAGGGAGCGGTAGTTCGCCGCCTTCGGGTCGTACGCGTCGTTGCCCTCGATCTTCATCGGCACCTTCGGCGCCACGAGACCGATGTTCCGCGCCAGTCCGGCCGAATAGGTCGTCTTGGAGTTGAACACGTGGATGCTCGAGCAGCCGTCCTGCTTGGCCGCCGTCACGAGCGCCGCCGCCTGGATGGTGTCCTTCGGCACCACGCGGGCGTACGTGCGCTTGCCGGTCGGGTAGTACTTGTCCGGCTCGCCGGGCTCGTGACCGGGCGCCGTGCTCGTCAGGCCGACGTAGGTGTTCGCCGGGCTGATCTGCGTGATCCCGGCCTTGTTGAGGATCGGGATCGTGACCTTCGAGATGCCGGAGTTGTACTCGCCGACGTAACCGATGGCGGAGCTGTCTTGAACGGCGGTACGCGCGTTCTGCGCGCCCTTGCCCTCATCCGCCGCGCCGGTCGAGGCCAGCGAGTCGTCGAGCGGCTTGTACGTGACCGTGTACTTGCCGACCTTTCCGCCTCTGTCCTTGACGGCCAGTTTCACGCCGTTCTCGATTGCCTTGGCCTGGTCGCCCGAGGCTCCCTGCTCCGGAAGGCTCGAATAGACAGTCAGGCTCGTGCCTGTGATCTTCGCGGTGGGTCCGCCGCCGCCACCACCGCCGCCGCACGCGGAGACGCCGACGGCAAGCGAGGCGATGGATACCGCCGTCACCAACCAACGTGCTCGCAAAGTCCTCTCCTCCTTAGGGTTCCGAGACGGGCGGGATCGTACTCCCACCTGTGCGCGCGCGGCAACCCGCATGCAAGCGGGTTTTCAGGGCACTGGACGCATGCCCAGGAACGTCAGGGTGCCGCCGATCCGCCGGTAGCCCGCGAAGCGGGTCACGGCCGCGTCGCCGCTCAGCTCCACCCGGTAGGTGCCGAGCACCGAACGCCGGGTCCGCGGCCGGAGCGCGGCCTGTGCCACCGCCGCGCGGTTGCCGGCGTGGCGTCCGGCCGCCCGGATGGCGTCGAGCAGCCGCCTGAGCACCCCTCGCGCCCAGCTTCCGTACAGCGCGGGCGGCGCCGCGGGCTTCAGCACGTCCGCAGGGGGTCCACCCCCATCCGGTGAGGTGGCGAGCGCGCTCGACCCGTACACGGGTGCTCCCGGCAGCGCCCGGCCGATGGCGTTGAGAAGGCGTACGGCGTCCGGGTCGCCGAGGCCCGTGTAGAGGACCGCCTCCGGAGAACGCAAGGCCACGTCGCGCGCGAGGCTCGAGTAGTCCGCGACCCCGTGGCGGGCCTCCTGCACGGTTGTGACGGTCACGTGCTCCCGCGGCGCGGCGACGGCGGCCTCGGCGGCGAGCTCGCGGCCGAAGAGCTCGTCGTCGCGGACGATCGCCAAGCGGTTCGCACCGCTCGCGTGCGCCCAGGCGACGATCGCCGCGGCCTGCTGGGCGTCGGTCGGCACAAGACGCACGAAGTTGCGCCTCCCGCCGTGGTAGTAGCGCGCCGGAAGCTCCTCCGGCTCGGCCGGATCGGCGCGGGTGAGCGTTGTGAGCCCGTCGCCGGGTGAGACCTGGAGGAGGTTGTCGCCGCTGGTCACGGGAACCGACACCGCCGACGCCCCCAGTCCCAGCTCGCCCATGTAGGCGATTGCCGTGCGATCGTCCACCGCGCGACGCGCATTGGCCTCGACCGTCGCCGGATCCCAGGCCTGGCCGCCCGGCACGGCGCTGTCGAGCTCCACGAGCCGCACCGCTCTGCCGGCCACGCGCCCGTGTGCGTCGGCGAGGGCGAGGCGTTCGCCCGCGGCGATCGCGTCCGCGACCCGTGCCGACACGCCGGCGCGCGGCAGGCTCGAGTAAACCGTCAGCGCCGCGCCCTTCGGCACCCCGGCGACCCCCGTGGATCCGCAGCCGCCGGCTGCGGCGGCGAGCAGAGCGAGCAGGACCCAGAGCCGTGGCCATCGGCGTCGCGGGTATGTTGGGCGGCTGATGCGCATCGGGGTCCTGACAGGCGGCGGAGACTGCCCGGGGCTGAACGCGGTGATCCGCGCGGTCGTGCGCAAGGGCATCGACCGCCACGGACACACGATCCTAGGGTTCCGCGACGGCTGGCGGGGCCCGATCGAGAACCGCTGGGAGGAGCTTACGATCGAGTCGGTCCGGGGGATCCTGCCGAGGAAGCACGATCTCGACGCGCTCGTCGTCGTCGGCGGCGAGGGCACTCTGCGCGCCGCGCGCGACATGTGGCGCGAGCACGACGTCCCGCTCGTCGGCGTGCCGAAGACGATTGACAACGACCTCGGCGGAACGGACATGACGTTCGGCTTCGACACCGCCCTCCAGGTCGCGACCGACGCCATCGACCGCCTCCACACCACCGCGGAGAGCCACCACCGCAACCTCGTGGTCGAGGTGATGGGCCGCCACGCCGGCTGGATCGCGCTCCACTCCGGGCTGGCCGGCGGCGCCGATGTGATCCTCATCCCCGAGCGTCCCTTCGACATCGAGGAGGTCTGCAGGCTGATCAGGCGCCGCCACGAGCGCGGCCGGTACTTCGCGATCGTGGTGGCCGCGGAGGGGGCCACGCCCGTGGAGGGCACGATGGAGATGGTGGCCGGCAGCGGCGTCGACGAGTTCGGGCACGCCCGGCTGGGCGGGATCGGTCAGCGGCTCGAGCGCGAGATCGAGGAGCGCACCGGCTACGAGACCCGGACAACCGTGCTCGGCCACGTGCAGCGCGGCGGCACGCCGACCGCGTTCGACCGCGTGCTCGCCACCCGCCTCGGGGTCGCCGCGATCGACGCGGCCACCGAGCAACGCTGGGGGACGATGGCCGCGCTCCGCGGGCAGCGCATCGAGCTGGTCCCGCTGGAGGAGGCGGTCGCCGAGCTGCGGACCGTCCCGGTCGAGGACTACGAGGCGGCGGAGACCTTCTTCGGGTAGGACGCCCGGCTGTGGGGTTCTCTCAGACCCCCTAGGAAGGGTCTGAGAGAACCCACCTCGGCCCCGCGCTGGGACGTGGTCGACCTAATGCACGTAATAGATGCTTGAGGTCGACCACGTCTCGTGGTTGTCCGCAATTTGCGGGCGTCCCCAGTCGGGGCGAGTCGGCGACTACGGCCGCAGGCGCTCGCGGATGAAGGGCTCGACGATCCTCGCGGCCGCCGCCGAGACCACGAGCAGGGCCGTGATCATGAAGGAGTCGAAGGGCTTCACCCCGAGCGCCCAGAGGACGATCCAGATGACGAGCCCGACCGTGAAGGCCACAAGCACCTGCATCCGGCGGGGACCCTAGCGGAGCGCGGCCGACAGCTCCGCCACCGCCTCGCCGACCGCGCGCGGCCCGCCCTCCCCCGCCGCCCGGACGAGCCGGCTCCCCACGATCACCCCATCTGCCAGGTCGGCCACCCGGCTGGCCTGCTCCGCGCTCGCGATCCCGAAGCCGACGGCCACCGGCAGCCTGGTGGCGGCTCGGACGCGGTCCACCGTGCGCTCGAGCTCCGGCGGGAGCTCGTTGCGCTCACCGGTGGTCCCGGTGACCGAGACCGTGTAGACGAACCCGCGCGCGTCCCCGCCCACATCGCCTATCCGCTCGGGGGTGGTGGTCGGCGCCACGAGCGGCACGAGCGCCAGGCAGTGCCGGTCACACGCCGCACGCAGCTCTCCCGCCTCGTCGTGCGGGAGGTCGGGCACGATCAGCCCGGCCGCCCCCGCGGCCGCGGCGCGCTGCACGAACGCCTCCGCCCCGCCGGTGAGCACCAGGTTGGCGTAGACCATCAGCACCACCGGGATGCGCTCGGACAGCTCCTCGCACACCCCCAGCACATCGCCCGGCGTGACCCCGGCCGCGAGCGCGTGGGTCCCGGCGGCGTGGATCACCGGGCCGTCGGCCAGAGGATCCGAGAACGGGATGCCGAGCTCCACCAGGTCGGCGCCCGCCTCTGCGCACGCGACACCCACGCGGAGCGAGGTCTGGACGTCGGGGAACCCGCCCATCAGGTAGGGCATGAGCGCCGCGCGGCGGCCGTGGGACGCGAACGCCGCCGCGATCCGCTCGGGACCGTCGGTCACGTGCGCTCTAGGACCTCGGCGAGATCCTTGTCCCCGCGGCCCGAGAGCGTGAGCAGGTTGAGGTCGTCGGGCTCGCCGGGATTGGCGAGGAGCCACGCGATCGCGTGGGCCGGCTCGAGGGCCGGCAGGATTCCCTCCAGCCGCGCCGTCTGCCTGAAGGCGTCGAGCGCCTGGTCGTCGGTGACCGCCTCGTATCGCACGCGGCCGGAGTCGCGGAGAAGCGCGAGCTCGGGGCCTGACCCGGGATAGTCGAGGCCCGCCGAGACCGAGTGGGCCTCGAGCACCTGGCCGTCCTCATCCTGGAGCACCGCCGACAGCGCGCCGTGGAGGATGCCCCGGGCACCCGTGGTCAGCGGCGCGCCGTGGCGTCCGCTCTCGAGCCCCTCGCCGCCCGCCTCGACGCCCACCAGCTCGACATCGTCGTCGTCGAGGAACGGGACGAAGGTGCCGATCGCGTTCGAGCCGCCGCCGACACAGGCGATCACCCGGTCCGGCAGCCGCCCGGCCACATCCAGCACCTGGGCCCGAGCCTCGTCGCCGATCACGCGCTGCAGGTCGCGGACGATCGCGGGATAGGGAGCTGGGCCGACGGCCGAGCCGATCAGGTAGTACGTGTCGGCGACGTTCGCGACCCAGTCGCGGATCGCCTCGCTCACGGCTTCCTTCAGCGTTCGTGCGCCGGCCTCGACCGCCCGGACCTCGGCCCCCAGCAGGTTCATCCGCTCCACGTTCGGCCGCTGCCGGCGCATGTCCTCGGTTCCCATGTACACCACGCACTCGAGTCCGAGCAGCGCGCAGACGGTCGCCGCGGCCACGCCGTGCTGGCCGGCGCCCGTCTCGGCGATCACCCGCCGCTTGCCCATCGCCCGCGCGAGAAGCGCCTGCCCGAGCGCGTTGTTGATCTTGTGGGCGCCGGTATG
>VAWV01000124.1 GCA_005883295.1 Actinomycetota bacterium | reverse complement strand
CGCGGTTGAGCACGCCTATGGTCCTGTCGAGGCGAAGTTCGACGTTTTGGCCGATGCGGATGAAGGGGAAGTGCAAATCACGGTTGCCGACAAGGGCCGGTGGCGGCCGGCCCGCGGCCTGAACCGCGGGCGGGGAATGGACCTCATGGCCAAGCTGATGGACGACGTGCAGGTAGACACGGGGGAGCGGGGCACCACCGTCACGATGCGCCGCCGCCTCGGGGAAGGGGTGCGGAGATGACCGTCGACGAGACCCTCGACATCCGCACCGAGGACGGCGTAGTGATCGCCCGGCTCAAGGGCGAGATCGACCTCGCCAACGCGCGCGCGATCGGCTCGCAGATCGCCGGTACGGTGACGAATGACGCGACAGGGGTCGTGCTGGACCTCGCCGACACGAGCTATCTCGACAGCTCCGGGGTCCACCTGGTGTTCGACCTGCACGAGCGGCTGCGCGCCCGGCAACAGCGGCTGGTCCTGGCGATCCCGGCGGGCTCCCGCATCCGCCGCGTGCTCGAGCTCGTGAACGTGGAGTCCGTGATCCCGGTGCTGCCGGACGTCGAGGAGGCGAAGTCGGCCGCGCGCGAGCCTCCTCCCGCCGAGTAGTCTCGCGCGCGTGGCGAAGGAGAGCCAGCAGCCCGCTCGGAGGCACGCGGCGCGCAGGGCGCTGGTGACGGGCGCGGCGACCGGCATCGGGCGGGCGACGGCGTCCCGGCTCGCCGCGGAGGGCGCCGCCGTGGTCGTCAACTACATCGGCGACTCCGGACCGGCCGAGTCGCTCGTGAACGACATCGAGGGCGCGGGCGGCCGCGCCGTGGCGATCGCGGCCGACGTCTCGAACGAGGAGCAGGTGACCGCGATGTTCGGGCAGGCGCGGGAGGAGCTGGGCGGACCGGTCGACCTGCTGGTGAACAACGCCGGCATCGAGAAGCCGTTCCCGCTCGTGGACATGCCGCTCGACGAGTGGAACAAGGTGCTGTCGGTGAACCTGACCGGAGCGTTCCTGTGCGCGCGCGAGGCGGCGCGCGGGATGATCGCCGCGCGCGCGCCGGGCGCGATCGTGAATGTGTCCAGCGTCCACGAGGTGATCCCCTGGCCCAGCTTCGGCCACTACTGCGCGAGCAAGGGCGGCATGAAGCTGTGGGCGCAGTCGGTGGCGAAGGAGCTCGCCCCGCACGGCATCCGGGTGGTGAACGTGGCCCCCGGCGCGATCCTCACCCCGATCAACCAGGCCCTCGTGGACGACCCCGAGAAGGCGCGCGAGGTGCAGGAGGAGATCCCGTGGGGCCGGCTCGGCAAGCCCGAGGAGATCGCCGCGACGATCGCCTGGGTCGCGGGGTCGGAGGCCGACTACGTGGTGGGGACCACGCTCTTCGTCGACGGCGGCATGACGCTCTACCCGAAGTTCGTCTGAGCTCGCGGGCCTGAAGGAACTCCCGCCCGCCGCGCGAATCACCTGGGCGTGACCCGCTCGGGGACCTCCGCCCTCACGCTCTCGGCCGATATCAGGCAGCGCTTCGAGAAGTTCTCGCGCTCGCGGATGGACGTCGGCCAGTACATCGTCGACCACCTGGACGAGGCTGCCTTCCACACCGCCGAGGAGCTGGCGCGGCGCGCCAACACGTCGAGCTCGACGGTCGTCAGGTTCGCCCAGGCGCTCGGCTTCGAGGGCTTCCCCGAGCTCCAGGCCGCCGCCCGCGACGAGTACCGCCGCGCGCGCGGGGAGGGGGAGGGCGAATCCCTCGAGACCCCGCCTCTCTTCCCGATCGACCAGACCGAGTTCGAGGCGGCCCTGGCCTCCGACCACGTGAACGTGGCGGAGACCGCGCGCAAGCTGGACCGCGACGAGGTGGCCGCGGCCGTGGAGGCCATCTCCCGCTCGGAGCACACGCTGCTCTGCGGCACGGACCAGATGGCCTTCTTCGCCAGCTACCTGCGCCATCTGCTGATGCTGCTCGACCTCCGCTGCGAGGTCGTCGCCAGCCCCAGCCAGGAGGGTTTGGCGCGGCTCGGCCGGATCGACGAGAACACGCTTGTCGTCGGGTTCTCGGCCGGCCGGCCGCATCCGCTGGTGGTCCGCGCGATGAAGCTGGCCCGCCACCGGCGCGCCTCCACGATCGCCATCGCGGACGCCACACTCTCCGAGGTGGCGAAGCTCGCCGACCAGCGCCTCTACTACTCGTCCAACAGCCCGGCGTTCGTCAGGTCGCACGCCGCGCTGCTGTCGCTCATCCAGGCGGTCGCGTACGGCGTCTACGCCATGGACGAGCCGGCGTACGCGGACCGCATCAAGGCCTTCCGCCTCAAGTAATTCGGCCCGGATGCGCCCTGCCCCGTGCGTATGATGGACGGGGTGAAGGAGACAGCCACATTCCGCGTCAAGGCCGGCCTCGCGGAGATGCTCAAGGGCGGCGTGATCATGGACGTGGTCACCGCCGATCAGGCCCGGATCTCCGAGTCGGCGGGCGCCGTGGCCGTCATGGCGCTCGAGCGCGTGCCGGCCGACATTCGCGCCGCGGGCGGCGTCGCCCGCATGGCCGACCCGACCAAGATCGAGGAGATCCAGGGCGCGGTCACCATCCCGGTGATGGCGAAGGTGCGGATCGGTCACTTCGCCGAGGCGCAGGTGCTGGAGGCGCTCGAGGTCGACTACATCGACGAGTCCGAGGTGCTGACCCCGGCCGATGAGTCGAACCACGTGGACAAGTGGGCGTTCAAGGTGCCGTTCGTATGCGGTGCCACCAACCTGGGCGAGGCCCTGCGACGCATCGCCGAAGGCGCCGCGATGATCCGCACCAAGGGCGAGGCGGGGACCGGGAACGTCGTTGAGGCCGTCCGCCACATGCGGGCGATCCAGGGCGAGATCCGGCGGCTCTCGTCACTCGATGCGCAGGAGCTCCCCACCGTGGCCAAGGAGCTGGCGGCCCCGCTCGAGCTGGTCCGCGTGGTGGCCGAGAAGGGCGGGCTCCCGGTGGTCAACTTCTCCGCCGGTGGGATCGCCACCCCGGCCGACGCCGCGCTCATGATGCAGCTCGGCGCCGAGGGCGTGTTCGTCGGCTCCGGGATCTTCAAGTCCGAGGACCCCGAGCGCACCGCCGCGGCGATCGTCGAGGCCACGACCCACTACGACGACCCCGAGCGCGTGGCTCGCGCCTCGCGCGACCTCGGCGCGGCGATGTCCGGCATCGAGATATCGACGCTCGGCGAGCAGGGACTCATCCAGACCCGCGGCTGGTAGCGGCGTGACGATCGGCGTACTGGCCCTCCAGGGCGACTTCGAGGCGCATGCCGGAGTGCTGGCCGAGCTCGGAGCCGAGGCTCGGGAGGTGCGCACGCCGGCCGACCTCGAGGGGCTCGACGGGCTCATCCTGCCGGGCGGGGAGTCCACCACGGTCACGCTCGGCCTGGAGCGGGAGCAGCTCGCGGAGCCCCTGCGCGACCTGATCCAGTCGGGCACGCCCACGCTCGCGACCTGCGCCGGCCTGATCGTCCTC
>VAWV01000123.1 GCA_005883295.1 Actinomycetota bacterium | reverse complement strand
CTCCAGATGAACGTCCAGCGCGGCACGGGAACGGCGGCGAACTTCGGCTGCCCGGCCGCCGGCAAGACGGGTACGACCGACAACTACAACGACGCCTGGTTCGTGGGCTACACGCCCACGATGGCGACGGCGGTCTGGGTGGGCTACCCGACCGCCCTCAAGGAGATGAGGAGCGTCCACGGGATCCAGGTCGCCGGCGGGACCTTCCCGGCGCAGATCTGGCACGACTACATGACCGTCGCCCACAACGGCTGCTCCTCCTTCCCGCGTCCGTCGACGCCGGTCAGCTTCACCCCGTTCTCCGGCGGGCACTCCGCGGGCCACCGCCGCGGCTTCAACTACAACGCGCCCTACAACTACGGCAACGGCCCGGTGCACCCGTACGACCCGCGCCTCTATGCCTCGCCGCCCCAGGGGCCGCCCGGCGGCACCCTGCCGCCCAGCGGCGGGGCCGGCGCCGGCGGCAACCCCGGTAACGGGAACGGGAACGGCGGCGGCAACGGGAAGGGCAACGGCCAGCACCCCTAGCGCGGCCGAGAGGGCGCGCGCGGCGGAGGTGGAGGACGCGCAGCCGCGTCGTCCACTTGGCGGGCGCGCAGCCAACGGTCGGATCGGCGTCGTCGCGCTCGCTGCCCTCTGCGTCGTCTACGTCGCGCTCGCGACGCTGCCCGCGGCCCGGGGCTCGAACCTCGTGCTCGCCACCGCGGGCGGCTCGCCCGGATGGCTGCTCGGGCCGCTCCGATTCGCCGGGACGTCCGGCGCGAACGGACCGCTGGGCGGTCCCCTCTTCTACGCCGGGCTCTGGGCCGCGCTGGTGCTGTACGCGGTCGTGCTCCTGCGCGCGGCCGACGTGTCGCGGCGCGTCGCGATCTGGACCATCGTGGGCCTGCACCTCCTGTTCCTGCTGGCGCCGCCGCTCCTGTCGCAGGACGTGTTCTCCTACATCGCGTACGCGCGGCTCGGCGCGAACCACGGGCTCGATCCCTACACGCACTCCCCGCTCGCGATACCCGGCGACGCGATCTTCCCGTTCGCGGGCTCGAAGGGCGCGACGTCGGTGTACGGACCGGCGTTCACTCTGCTCACGTACCCGCTGGCCTCACTGGGGGTGGCGGGTGCCTTCTGGACGCTCAAGGCGGTCGCCGCGCTCGCGTCGCTCGGGGTTGTCGCGCTCACCTGGCGGGGCGCGGAGCTGCTCGGTCGGGCCCCCGTGCTTCCGGCCCTCATGGTCGGGCTCAACCCGCATCTGCTGGTGCACGACGTGGCGGGCGCGCACAACGAGACGCTCGTGGTGCTGGTGACGATGGCGGGTGTCGTGACCTTCCTGGCCGGACGGCCGCGCGGGGGCGCCGCGCTGGCCACGGCGGCCGCGGGCCTCAAGGCGTCGGCGGGGCTCGTCGTCCCATATCTGGTGGCGGCCGCACGTCCGCGGGTCCGGGCGGTCCTGATCGCTACCGTGGCCACCTCTGCGGCGATCGCGCTGCTCGCGCTGGTCGGCTTCGGCACGCACGCGCTCGATGCGCTCGGTCTCCTCAACTCCAACCAGGGCCGGACCTCGCGCTGGAGCTTCCCCTACAAGACCGCGCAGCTGCTGGGCGCCGTGTTGCCGGGAAGCCGCATGGACTACCGCGACGCCGTCCGCGCGATCTACGCGGTGGCGTTCGCCGGGGTGTTCGCGTGGACGCTGCTCCGCACCTGGCGGGGCGCCGATCCGATCAGGATGGCGGGCTGGGCCACACTCGCGATCATGATCGCCTCGGCCTGGCTTGTGCCCTGGTACGTGCTCTGGCTGCTGCCGCTGGCGGCGCTCGCGGCGGACCGCCGGCTGGTCTGGGCGACGGTCGCGCTGTGCGCGTGGATGCTGCCGATCGCGATCCCGCTGGGGACCTTCGGGTACTGAGGGGAATCAGGCCATGCCCGAGCGCGACCTGATCCGGGCCTTCGAGCGGATCCTCCGAGTCCGCAGCGAGCGGGTGCTGCTCGCGAGCGGGGATGACGCCGCGGTGGTTCGCGCCGGCGGGGTGGCGGTCACCTCGGTCGACGCGATCGTCGAGGGCGTGCACTTCGAGCTCGACACCCACTCGCCGGGCGACGTCGGACACAAGGCGCTCGCGGCCTCGCTGTCGGATCTCGCTGCGATGGGCGCCGAGCCGGGGGAGGCGTACGTGGTTCTCGGCACGCCGGCCTCGTTCGGGGAGTCCCGCGCGATAGAGCTGGTGGAGGCGATGGAGTCGCTGGCCGAGCGCTCGGGCGTGACGATCGCGGGCGGCGACGTGATCGCCGCTCCGGCGCTCACTGTCTCCGTCACCGTCGTCGGCTGGGCCGGCGGCGAGCGCGACCTGACCTACCGCCAGGGTGCTGAGCCCGGACACCTCGTCGGCGTGACCGGTGCACTCGGCGGATCGATGGCCGGTCTCCTGCTGCTGCGCGGTGCCGACGCCGATCTGGACGAAGCCGAGCGCGACGCGCTGCTCCTGCGCCACCGGCGTCCCGAGCCGCAGCTCGCTGTGGGCGCGGCGCTTACCGAGGCCGTCGTGGGCGCGATGATCGACGTGAGCGACGGGATCGCCGCCGACGCGGGGCACATCGCCGAGCGAAGCGGCGTGAGCGTGGAGGTCCGGCTGGGGGAGCTGCCGCTCGCCGCGGGAGTCGAGGCGGTGGCGCGCGCGGCCGGCCGCGACCCGCTCGAGCTCGCCGCCAGTGGTGGCGACGACTACGAGCTGCTCTTCACGGCAGCGCCGGATCGCCGCGAGACGGTGGAGTCCACCGCCCGCGCCGCCGGGGCGACGGTCACCTGGGTGGGCTCAGTCTCGGCCGGTGCGGGGGTCCGGCTGGTCGGGCCCGACGGCCGGCCCGTCGAGCTCTCCGGCTACGAGCATCCGTGACAGGCGGCGCGCGGCGGCGCGATCGGCGCGGCGGCGAAGGATCGCGGCCGCGACCGCCTGCGCGTCGACCACGTATTCGCCGGCTCGCACACGGCGCATCAATTCCGGATCGATCCCGCGCTCCATCGACACGCGGACTCTAACTCGTGGTTGGCACCCATCACCGGAGCATCGGCCGCCGACGCCGATCCGGGGAGCGACGAGGGCCTTCAGTGGACGGGAACCTGAGCGGAGCGCACTGAGAGCGGGCGCGCTCAGCGCCGCAGGAGCGACCGCCGCCCGCGCTCCGGCGCTCCCTCCAGGCGGCTCGCCGGGCCGATCGCCGGCGGCAGGCCGGGCTCGGGCGGCGCCGGGTCCGGGGCCTTCTCGTACGAGCGGACACGGGCGGCGACGATCGCTACGACCGCCCCGAACAATCCACCGACGACGAAGAGGACGAGCGTCCTCAGCAGCCCCACCTGCCCGCCGGTGATCAGCAGGAACAGATACCAGACGGCCTCGAGTGGCCCGAGCGACAGCTCGTGCATGTAGGTGCCGGCCACGAGGGCCGCGGGCAGCAGCCCGATCAGCACGAGCCAGACGCGGGTGGCGGGGCGCGCGCCGGAGATGACCGCCAGCATCCAGCAGTTGAGCGGCAGCGCAAACAGCAGCGCCGCGTAGGGGTCGAGGAACCAGATGGCCACGCTCACGGCACAGAGACCGAGCGACGTCGCCACGCCCGCGCCCGGGGCGGAGGCGTCGGGAAGCCGCGCACCGCGGCGCATGAGCGGCGTGCGCATCAGTGCCCAGCAGACGAGGATCGTCAGGGACACGGCCACGAGGTCGGCCAGCGCGCGGCCGTCCACGGGGGTGAGGCTCGGGTCGAGCGGCGTGGGCGGCGCGTCCTTGGCCAGGCCCACGAGTACGAGGAGGTCGGCGGCGGCGAGTCCGAGGGCGAGCGGGAGCATCCCGAACCAGGCCCACCCGAGCCAGCGGGTGATGGGCTCGTGGCGCCTGCCGGCCCGGGCGAGCGCGTCGACCGAGGCCACCAGCGCGGGCAGGATCAGCGCGGCGGCGAGGAGCGCGAGCGCCCAGCCGGGGACCACCCCGCCACCGGCC
>VAWV01000060.1:12880-17323 GCA_005883295.1 Actinomycetota bacterium | reverse complement strand
GACCCCGGCGAGGGCCATCCCGGCGCGCCGCGCCTCAGGGCGCACTGCGCGGGCCCGAGGACGTCATCCCGGTCACGAAGCCATGAATGCCCTGCTCCTGCCTCACCTCGGTGGCAGGCTAGCCGGGTTGGATGGCGCGGCCCCACCGCTACACTCACCGCCGCGATGGCGGTCCCGAAGCAGAAGCAATCCCACTCGCGAACGAACAAGCGGCGCTCGCAGCACAGGATCTCGCCGCCCCGGCTCCAGAGCTGCCCGCACTGCCACGAGCCCGTTCTTCCGCACCGCGTCTGTCCCAACTGCGGCCACTACCGCGGCCGCGAGGTGGTCGTCCCGGGCGCGGCGGACCTCGGCGAGTAGCCTCCGCCGCGTGATCGCGCTTGACGCGAACGGGGCCGACCGCGGGCCGCGGAACGTCGCCGAGGGTGGTCGCCGCGCCGGCGTGCCAGTGACGATCTTCGGGCCGGCGGACCAGCTGAGGAACTTCGAGAACGTCGTCGACGCTCCCATCGCCATCACCAACGACGAGGATCCCGCGCGCGCGGTGCGCGCCAAGCCGGACGCCTCGGTGGTTCAGGCCGCGCGCGCCGTCAAGGAGGGGCGCGCCGGCGGGTTCGTCACGTCCGGGTCGACGGGTGCCGCGCTCGCAGCAGGGCTGTTCCACCTGAAGCGGATGCGAGGCGTGCACCGGCCGGCCGTCGCGGTCCGGCTTCCGATCCCCAGCCGCCCGGTGCTGATACTCGACTGCGGCGCGAACGTGGACTCACGCTCCGAGTGGCTCGTCCAATTCGCGTACATGGGGGCCGCCTACATGGAGGCGGTGCACGGCGTGCAGCGCGCGCGGGTGGGACTCCTGTCGGTCGGGGAGGAGCCGAAGAAGGGGACCGAGGAGGTGGTGGAGGCGAACCGCGTGCTGAGCGACGGGCCGCTCGACTTCGCCGGGAACGTCGAGGGCAACGACATCGCCGGCGGTCAGCTCGACGTCGTGGTGACCGACGGCTTCACCGGCAACGTCGCTCTGAAGGCGGTCGAGGGGACGGCGATCACGGTGATGGAGGCCGTGCGCGACACGATCCGCTCGGGCGCTCTCTCCTCGCTCGGCGGGCTGCTGATCCGCAAGAAGGCGCGCCGCCTGCGGGAGGAGCTGAACCAGGACTCCGTGGGCGCGGGGATCCTCCTCGGTCTGCGGGGCGGGGCGTTCGTGACGCACGGGAACGCGACCCCGGTGGGCGTCGCGACCGCCGTGAGGCTCGCTCACCGGGCGGTCGAGGAGGGCGTCGTGGAGCGGACCGAGGCTGCGCTCAGGGAGAGCGGTTCGCTCGCCGCCGCGTCCGCGACCGCTGTTAGCGTCGGGAGCGGGTCATGACCAGGGAGGAGGTGTTCGAGCGGATCAGGGAGCACCTTGCCGCGGAGCTGGAGGTGGACGCCGACCAGATCGCCGAAGGCACGCGCTTCAAGGACGACCTGAACGCCGACTCGCTGCACCTCGTGGAGCTGCTGGTCGAACTCGAGGACTCGTATGGCATACGCATCCCAGACGACGAGGCCGCAAGGATGGACACGGTTGGGTCCGTCGTCGACTTCGTGGCGGCGCGCGTCCCCGAGAAGGCGTCCTGACCCGCTGGACTCGCTCAGGACGCTTGTCGACGAGCTGCCCGGCGACCTCGCCGAGCACGCCTTCACGCACGCCTCGTGGGTCGAGCAGCGGACCGACTCCTACGAGCGGCTGGCGTTCCTGGGGGACGTCGTCCTGAGCCTCGCGATCTCCGACCACATCTACCCGCGCTTCCCCTCCTGGGGCGCGGGCCGGCTGACCAAGCTCCGCGCGCAGGCCGTGTCCCGGCTGGCCTGCGCCGAGGTGGCCCGCGAGCTGGGCGTCCCCGACCGGCTGCGCGAGCGGGCGCCGGACGGCGTCGGCAAGAACGCAGAGGTGCTCATCGGGAGCGACCGCATCCTGGCCTCGGTGTGCGAGGCCCTGATCGGCGCTGCGTACCTCGCGTTCGGCATGAAGCGCGTCGCGCCGGCCGTGGTGGAGGCGTTCTCGGAGCAGGTGGAGGACGCCATCGAGAACCCCGTCGATTACAAGTCGCTGCTCCAGGAGACGCTCGCCCGCCGCTCGGAGCTCGTCGCCTATCGCATCGTCAGGGCCAGCGGGCCCGCCCACGATCGGGACTTCATCGCCGTGGCCGAGGTGGCCGGCGAGGAGATCGGCCGCGGCCAGGGGAAGACCAAGAAGGCCGCCGAGCAGGAGGCGGCCTCGCAGGCCCTCGAGCGGGTCGAGGAGGAGTGGCCCCCGGAACCGGGAAAGGCGAGCTGATGCACCTTCGGGCGATCACGCTGAAGGGCTTCAAGTCCTTCCCGGACCGGACCAAGCTCGAGTTCGCCCCCGGCGTGTCGGTGGTCGTGGGGCCGAACGGCTCGGGCAAGTCGAACATCACCGACGCGGTCCTCTGGGCCCTGGGCGAGCAGAGCCCGCTGGCGGTCCGCGGTCAGAAAATGCAGGACGTGATCTTCGCGGGCGGCCACGGCATCCCCTCGCGCAATGTGGCCGAGGTCGAGGTGGTGGTGGATCAGCAGGACGCTCCCGGGCCGAGCGGGTTCTCCGAGATTTCGGTGCTCCGCCGGCTCGACCGCTCCGGTGAGAGCGAGTACCGCCTCAACGGGGCGCGGTGCCGGCTTGTGGACATCCTGGAGGTGCTCTCCGACACCGGGCTGGGCAAGGAGATGCACTCCGTGGTCTCCCAGGGCCGGGTCGAGGCGATCGTCCACTCCAAGCCCCGCGACCGCCGGCTCCTGATCGAGGAGGCGGCGGGGCTCGGCAAGCACCGGAAGCGCCGCCGGCGTGCGCAGCTCAAGCTCGAGCGCACGGAGGACAACATCGCCCGCGTGCTCGATGTGGAGCGCGAGGCACGCTCGCGGCTGCGGCCGCTCAAGCGCCAGGCCGAGGCGGCGGAGCTCCACGAGCGGCTCGAGCGGCAATCGCTGGAGGCGCGGCTCGAGCTCGCGCGCGACGCCGCCGGGAGCGCGGCGGGCGAGCTGGCCCTCGCGGAGTCGCACGCCACCACTGCGCGTGAGCGGCTGTCCGGGGCGGAGCGCCTGCTCGCGGCCGTGGCCGAGCGGCGCGAGCGGGCCGAGGAGGAGTTCGCCGAGCACTCCCGCAGGCGCGAGGCCCTATCGGGTCGCCTGTTCGCCGCCCGCTCGGCCGAGGAGCGGATATCGATGCGGCTGGAGCGCGCGCTCGAGGTCGCGGCGCGTTCGTCAGAGGCCGCCACGCGGCTGGCGCGCGAGCGCGAGGCGCTCGAGGCACAGGAGCGCGAGGCCGCCGGCCACTCGCCCGCACGCGAGCGGGCGGCGGCGCTCGAGCAGGAGCTTTCGCGGATCGACGCCGCGCACGCGGCTGCCGTCGAGCGCGAGCTGGAGGACCTGGTGGCCGAGCGCGCCGCGGCAGAGCGCCGCCGGGAGGAGCTCGAGACCGCGCTGGAAGCCCGCCGCGCCGAGGTCGAGGCCGCCGAGCGCGCCGCCGAGTCGGCGCGCCGTTCCCGCGTGGAAGCCGAGCGCGAGGTGGAGTCCGCCCGCCACCGGGCCACCGAGGCCGGCGCGGAGCTTGCCGCGGTCAACCAGTTCCTCGCGAGCGCCTCGTCTGCGCCGCGCGGCGCCCGGCCGCTGGCGGCGGATCTCGGTGTGGAGGAAGGCTGCGAGACGGCCGTCGCCGCGGCGCTCGGCCCGCTGCTCCGGGCCGCGGTCACCGACGACCTCGCCGAGGCCGGCCGCCTGCTCGACGGCACTGGACCGGACGGGGGTAGCGCCGTGATCGCCCGCGCCGGCGAGTACGAGCCCGCCACCGGGGCTCCGCCTGTGCCAGGCGCGCGCCGCATGCTCGACCTGATCCATCCCGCGCCTCAGGTCGCGGCAGCGGCGCGGCGGCTGCTGGCGGACGCCTGGCTGGTCTCGTCGCTCGGCGCACTTCCGGACGGGTTCGGTGGCATCGCGGCCACCGCGGAGGGTCGCGTGTACTTCGGGAGCACCGGCGAGCTACGGCAGGCGCCTGCTGCCGGTGAGCGCCGGCTGCTCGAGGAGCGGTCGCGCCGCGAGCGCCTGGTCGCGGCGTCCGCCGAGGCGCTGCGGGCCGAGACCGCCGCCCGCGACGCCGCCGAGGCCGCGCAGCGCGCCGTCGCGCTCGCCTACGAGGGTCGCGACCGCGCCGAGGGCGCGCTCCGGGCTGCCACACGGCAGGGCGACGAGGCCGCCGAGTCGGTGCGGCGGGCGGATTGGCTCATGGACCGCCGCCGCCAGGCGCCGGCCGAGGGTCAGGCCGCGGTGCGACGGGCCGAGGTCGCCGCCGAGCTCCGTGCCGAGCGCCTGCTCGCCGAGCAGGACGAGCGGGCGCACGGCGAGCGCCGCCGGCGGATCGCCGAGCTCGCGGCGCGCGCCCGGGCGGAAGAG
>VAWV01000060.1:0-12870 GCA_005883295.1 Actinomycetota bacterium | reverse complement strand
GACGCCGACCACGAGCGCGGCGAGTCCACCGCCGCCGAGCTCCGGAGCTGCGCGCGCGAGGAGGCCGACCTCCAGCGGCGCCTGCGCGAGGCGGGCGAGCTGGTGACCGCGGCCGAGGTCCACGCCCAGCAGGTGCGCGACGCGGCCGCCGAGCGCACCACCGAGCTCGAGCGGGTGGCCACCGCGCTCGGCCACGCGGCCGAGTCCGAGCACGCGGCTCCGCTGGAGGAGCCGCTGGACGATGACCGGCGCGTGGAGCTCGAGGCGCGGGTCGAGCGGCTGGCCCGCCGGCGCGAGCAGCTCGGCCCGGTCAATCCCCTGGCCAAGCAGCAGTACGAGGACGCGGTCGCGCACGTGGAGGAGCTCGAGTCGCAGCGCTCGGACCTGGAGGCGGCGATGTCAGAGCTCGAGAGCCTCATCCGTGAGACCGACCGGCGGATCCGCGAGAGCTTCGACGAGACCTTCGAGGCCGCCTCCCGCAACTTCGAGGACGTGGTGGCGCACCTCTTCCCCGGTGGCCGCGGGCGCCTGCGCCTGGTTCAACCGGAGGGCCCGCGCAGGGTGCTCGGCGGGGAGGAGGAGGCTCCGGAATCGGACGAGACCCCGCCCCCCGACGCCGAGACCGAGGTCGACGAGGAGACCGCGCCGGCGCCGGAGGATCCGGGGGTCGAGATCGAGGTGACCCCGGCCGGCAAGGCCACCAAGCGCCTCTCGCTCATGTCCGGCGGGGAGAAGTCGCTCGTCGCGCTCGCCTTCCTGTTCGCCGTGTTCCTGGCGCGGCCGTGCCCCTTCTACATCCTCGACGAGGTCGAGGCTGCGCTCGACGATGCGAACATCGACCGCTTCCTCACGCTCCTCCGCCGCTACTGCGACCGCGCCCAGTTCATCGTGGTCACCCACCAGAAGCGCACGATGGACGCCGCCGACTGCCTCTACGGCGTGAGCATGGGGGGCGATGGCGTGTCCAAGGTCGTCTCGCGAAGGCTGCCCAGGGAGGACGACGACGATCGCCAGCGGCGCTTCGAGCCGGGCGGCGGCGAGCGCACGGCCGCCGAGGATGCGGAGGTGCGCGCCGCGTAGAGTGCTGCGGCATGCCGCCGGCGATGCCGCACGTGGAGGGAGTGGAGCACCACCATGCGGACCTCGACGGGTTGCGCATGCACTACGCCGAGGCCGGCGACCCCGAGGCGGACGCCGTGCTCCTGGTCCACGGCTGGCCCCAGAACTGGTGGACGTGGCGTGAGCTGATCGGACCGCTGGCGGAGCGCTTCCACGTGATCTGCCCCGACCTCCGCGGCCTCGGCTGGAGCGACGCGCCGCCGGGTGGATACGAGAAGTGGCAGCTCGCCCGCGACGTGGTCTCCCTCATGGACGAGCTCGGGATCGAGCGGGCGCGATGGATCGGCCACGACTGGGGCGGGTTCATCGGCTTTCACGCGATGACGGAGCGGCCCGAGCGTTTCGACCGCTTCATGCCGCTGTCGATCCCGCACCCCTGGCCGCCCGAGGGCCGCCCCGACCTCGGACGGTTGCTGCGCCTGTGGTATCAGGGCGTGCTCGCCGCGCCCGTGCTGGGCCCGATCAGCGTGGCCCGGCTGGGCTTCCCCGTGCAGATCCTTCGCAAGTCGCGAAAGGTGGGGAGCTGGACCGACGAGGAGCTCGAGCTCTATGGCGAGCTGCTGCGCTCCGCCGGCCACGTGAACGCGTCGGTCCAGTACTACCGGTCGTTCCTGCTCCGCGAGCTGATCCCGCTCGCGCGCGGCAGGTTCCGGGAGCGCCGGCTCACGGTGCCCACGCGCCTCCTGGCCGGCACCTCGGATCCAGTGGCGGGGGGAATGGGCGACGCGTACCGCGACTACGCGGACGACATGGAGGTGGAGCTCGTGCCGGGCGCCGCCCACTGGTTGCCCGAGGAGAGGCCGGACGTCGTGCTCGAGCGTGCGCTCGAGTTCCTGCCCTGATGGCGCGCGACTGGCGCGACCTGTTCGTGACCGGCGATGACGGCGCGGCCGCCGACGCCGACGCCGGGTCGGAGGAGCGCCGCCGCGGCCTGTTCTCGCGCCTTCGGGAGAACATGGCCAAGACCCGCCAGGCGCTCGGCGCCGAGCTCCACTCGAGCGTGTTCCAGACGCTCGACGAGGAGGCATGGGAGCGGCTCGAGGAGACGCTGATCTACGCCGACGTCGGCGCAGCCACCACCGCGCGGATCGTGGAGCGGCTCGAGACCGAGGCCGAGGCCGGCGAGCTCGCCGGCGGCGAGCAGCTCACGCGGCGGCTGACCGAGCTCCTGGCCGACGCCGCGCGCGCCGGCCAGGACCACATCGACCTCCGCGAGCGGCCGACCGTGATCCTGATGGTGGGCGTCAACGGAACCGGCAAGACCACCACGATCGGCAAGATTGCCTGGCACCTCCAGAAGGAGTTCGGCAGGTCGGTTCTGCTCGCGGCGGGCGACACCTTCTGCGCCGCCGCCGTGGAGCAGCTCGAGGCGTGGGGGGAGCGCGCCGGCTCCGACGTCATTCGCGCGGCCGAGGGCTCGGATCCCGGCGCGGTGGCGTTCGACGCGATCAGCGCGGCCCGCGCGCGTGGTCACGACGTGGTGATCATCGACACGGCCGGCAGGCTCCATACCCAGGAGCACCTGATGGAGGAGCTCGCGAAGGTCCGCCGGGTGATCGAGCGCCAGCTGCCGGGCGCGCCGCACGAGACGCTCCTCACGATCGACGCGACGACCGGGCAGAACGGCCTGCGCCAGGCGCTCCTGTTCCGCGAGGCGGTGGATGTGACCGGCATCGTCCTGACCAAGCTCGACGGCACGGCAAAGGGCGGGATCGCGCTCGCGATCGCACAGGAGCTCGGCGTTCCGGTCAAGCTGATCGGGATCGGCGAGGCGCTGGACGACCTACGGCCGTTCGACCCGCACGACTTCGCGCGGGCGCTGCTCGAGACGTGAGCCCTGGCGACGGCACGCGAGCGGTCCACGCGGGCGTCCCCGCGCCGCGTCAGGGCGCGCCGACGCTGCCGGGGCCGGTCTTCGCCTCGCATTTCCACCTGGAGGGCGACCCGGCGGGCGCGGACTACGTCTACGGCCGCTACGGCAACCCCACCTGGACGCTGTACGAGCGGGCGCTCGGCGAGCTCGAGGGCGGCGTGGCCGTGTGCTTCGCCTCGGGGATGGCCGCGGCCAGCGCGGTCCTGGCTCCGCTGCTGCGTCCCGGCGACGCGCTCGTCCTGCCCGCCGACGGCTATCCGGCGGTGCGGTCGCTGGCCACCGGGCACCTCTCGGAGCGGGGCGTGGAGGTACGACTCATCGGCACGGGCGAGGCTCCATCGGACGAGGTGCTCGCGGGGGCGCGGCTCGTTTGGCTCGAGACGCCCTCCAACCCCGGGCTCGAGACCGTGGACATCGCGGAGGCGGCCGCCCGCACGCACGCCGCCGGCGCGCTCGCGGCCGTGGACAACACCCTTGCCACACCCCTGGGGCAGCTGCCGCTGGAGCTCGGCGCGGACTTCAGCGTGTCGAGCGACTCGAAGCACCTCACCGGTCACGGCGATCTGATCCTCGGCCACGTCGCGGTGAGCGATCCCGCGCTGGCCGAGGGACTGGTCGCCTGGCGCACGCAGACCGGCGCGGTGGCCGGGCCGCTCGAGGCCTGGCTGGCACACCGCTCGCTCGCCACGCTCGAGCTCCGGCTCGAGCGGCAGTGCACCACCGCCTTGGCGCTCGCGGAGCGGCTCCTGTTCCGCTCGGACGTCAAGGACGTGCGCTACCCGGGTCTGCCCGGCGATCCGGCCCACGAGGTGGCACTGCGCCAGATGCGCCGCTTCGGCACGGTGGTGTGCTTCACGCTCGAGAGCCGCGAACGCGCGGAGCGCTTCCTCGCTGCCTGCCGCCTCGTGGCCCAGGCGACCAGCTTCGGCGGCGTGCGGTCGAGCGCCGAGCGCCGCGCCCGCTGGGGCGGGGACGACGTGGCCGAGGGGTTCGTGCGCTTCAGCGTGGGGTGCGAGACGCCCGAGGACCTGCTCGCGGACGTCGAGCGCGGCCTCGACCTCTCGGCCGGCTAGCCCGCCGCCGCCGCTGGCCGGTTCCGGGGATACGATCGTGCCGTGCCGGGGTGGGTGATCTGGATGCTCGTCGCAGCCGCGCTCGCGGGCGGCGAGATGCTCACGCTGGGGCTGTTCCTCGGGCCGCTCTCGCTCGCGGCGGTGCTCGCGGCGCTGGTCGCCCTCGGGGGCGGCTCGGTCGAGCTACAGGCGGCCGCGTTCGTCGCCGGCTCGGTCGCGGCGCTCGCGATCGTTCGCCCGATCGCGAGGCGGCACATGCGCACTCCCGCGCACATCCGCACCGGTGCAGCCGCTCTTATCGGTCAACGCGCGATCGTGCTGGAGAAGGTGGACGCCGACGGTGGGCTCGTGAAGATCGGCGGCGAGGTCTGGACGGCGCGGGCCTACGACGAGGACCACGTGATCGAGCCGGGCACGCGCGTGGAGGTCATGGTGATCCAGGGCGCGACCGCGCTGGTGTCCGAGTAGGCACGTCCAGCTCCGCCCAGACCCGCGTCGGAGCGCCGCTGTGCACGCCCCAGCGGTCGGCGAGCGTGTCCACGATGAAGAGCCCGCGGCCGGACTCGGAGGCCAGGTCCGACCCCTCGACCACGGGGTCGAAGCCCGATCCCTGGTCGGCCACCTCGAGGCGCACGATGTCGTCAACGAGCTCGAGCTCGAGCGAGATCGACTCGCCACCGACCACGTGCCGGCAGCTGTTCGTCACGAGCTCGCTGGCCAGCAGCTTGAGGTCCTCGATCGTCTCGGGGTGGAGGGCGTCGGAGAGCTCGGCGACCGCCCGCCGGGCGAGCGACGGCGCGTCCGGGCGCGAGGCCAGCTCCACGCGGCGGCCGCCGGCCCCGGTCGCGGCGGTCGCCTCTGCGAGCCCCAGGCTCACGACCAGGAACGCGATGTCGTCGCGCGGCACCGCGCTCCGCACAGCCAAGCGGCTGTCCTCCGACTCACGGGCACCCTTGCGATTCTGCGGGTTCGAGTCCATGCGCTTGGGCGCGGGCCGGCCGTGATCGTCGCAGCCGCGACGAGCGTCGGAAACACGATTCACCGCCCACCGCGGAGCTCCTGCATCGCCTTCCGCGCCGGCTGTCCGGCGGTTATGCTGGGCTCGTGAGCGCCGGGCTCGTCGTTCTGATCGCGCTGGCCGTTGTCGTCTTCATCATCCTGGCTCGGTCGATCCGGATCGTGCCCCAGGCGCGTGCCGGCATCGTGGAGCGGCTCGGCCGCTACCAGCGCACGCTCAACCCGGGCCTCGCGCTGCTGGTTCCGTTCGTGGACCGCCTGCGGCCGCTGATCGACCTGCGTGAGCAGGTCGTCTCGTTCCCGCCCCAGCCCGTCATCACCGAGGACAACCTCGTGCTCGGGATCGACACGGTCGTCTACTTCCAGGTGAACGACCCGAAGGCCGCGAGCTACGAGATCGCCAACTACATCCAGGCGATCGAGCAGCTCGTGGTCACAACGCTCCGCAACGTCATCGGCGGGATGACACTCGAGGACACCCTCACCTCGCGCGACAAGATCAACGCGGAGCTCCGTACGGTGCCCGACGAGGCCACCGGCAAGTGGGGCATCCGGGTGAACCGCGTCGAGATCAAGTCGGTCGACCCGCCCGGTTCGATCCAGGAGGCGATGGAGAAGCAGATGCGCGCGGAGCGGGACAAGCGGGCGGCGATCCTCCAGGCCGAGGGCTACAAGCAGTCGCAGATCCTCACCGCGGAGGGCGAGAAGCAGAGCTCGATCCTCAGGGCCGAGGGCCAGCGCGAGTCGCAGAGGCTCTACGCCGAAGGGCAGGCGAAGGCGATCGAGACCGTCTTCCAGGCGATCCACGACGGCGACGCCGATCCCAAGCTGCTCGCCTACCAGTACCTGCAGATGCTGCCGCAGATCGCCCAGGGCGAGTCCAACAAGGTCTGGATCATCCCGAGCGAGTTCACGCAGGCGCTGGGCCAGCTGAGCTCGGCGATCTCGTCGGGCGGCGACGGCGGCGCCGAGCAGGGCCGCCGGGCAACGCCGCCGCCCGCGCAGTAGCGCCCGCTAGCCTCATCGAGCGTGTTCGAGACGCTCTCAGATCGGCTTCAGGCGGCGCTGTCGGACGTCCGCGCACGCGGCAAGCTGACCGAGGACGACGTCGCGAAGGCGATGCGCCAGGTCCGGCTTGCGCTGCTCGAGGCCGACGTGAACTTCCAGGTCGTCAAGTCGTTCACGGCGCACGTCAAGGCGCGGGCGCTGGGGGCCGAGGTCCTCGAGGCGCTCAACCCGGGGCAGCAGGTGGTCAAGCTCGTAAGCGAGGAGCTCACGACGCTGATGGGCGGCGCCGCTCGCGACATCGCCTTCGCGAGCAAGCCGCCCACCGTCGTGTTGATGGCCGGGCTCCAGGGCTCGGGCAAGACCACGGCCTGCGCCAAGCTCGCCCGCCACCTGCGTGAGGAGCACGGCAAGGACGTGGCCCTCGCGGCCTGCGACGTGTACCGGCCAGCCGCCGTGGAGCAGCTCGTGAAGGTGGGCCGGGCGGGGGGCGCGACGGTGTACGAGCAGGGCACGGACCGCGACCCGGTGGACATCGCGGGATGGGCGCTCGACCAGGCGCGTGCCGACGGCCGGGACGTGCTGATCATCGACACGTCGGGCCGGCTGCACGTGGACGCCGAGCTCATGGAGGAGCTCGCGCGCATCCGCCGGCGGGTGAAGCCGCACGACGTCCTGCTCGTCGTCGACGCGATGACCGGCCAGGACGCGGTCAACGTCGCCGAGAGCTTCGCCGAGACCGCGAACTTCGACGGCGTCGTGCTGACCAAGCTCGACGGCGACGCGCGCGGCGGAGCCGCGCTGTCGGTGAAGGCCGTCACCGGCAAGCCGATCATGTACGCCTCGACCGGCGAGAAGCTCGACGCCTTCGAGCGCTTCCACCCCGACCGGATGGCGCAGCGCATCCTCGGCATGGGCGACGTGATGACGCTGATCGAGAAGGCGGAGCAGCATTTCGACGAGGACCAGGCGGCCGACCTCGAGCGCAAGATCCGCAAGCAGCAGTTCACCTTCGACGACTTCCTCGGCCAGATGCAGCAGGTCCGAAGGATGGGACCGCTGACCGGGCTCTTGAAGATGCTCCCCGGCGCGGGCTCCCTGGGCATCGGGAACCTGAAGGTCGACGACCGCGACCTGGACCGCCTGCAGGCGATCATCACCTCGATGACGCCCGAAGAGCGGGCCCACCCGGAGATCCTCAACGGCTCGCGGAGGCGGCGCATCGCGCGCGGCTCGGGCACCACCGTCGCGGCGGTCAACCAGCTCGTCAAGCAGTTCGGTCAGATGCAGAAGGTGATGCGCCAGCTCCAGCAGGGAAAGATGCCGTCGCTGTCGCAGCTGGCCGGCGGGCGCTAACGTAACCCGCCTTCAGATGGCGGTACGGCTCCGGTTGACAAGGGTGGGTTCGAAGAAGAACCCGATCTGGCGCGTGGTGGTGGCCGATCAGCGCTCGCCGCGCGACGGTCGGGTGATCGAGACCGTGGGGCGCTACAACGCCCAGACCGAGCCATCCGAGATCGAGCTGGACGAGGACCGTATCCGGCACTGGATCGACCGGGGCGCGCAGCCCAGCGACACCGTCAGGCGCCTCATGCGCATCAAGGGGATCGCCGCCCCCAGTCGCTAGGTGGCGGGCGCTTCGGTGAAGGACCTCATCGAGTTCCTCGTGCGGGCGCTGGTGGACGCTCCCGACCAGGTGTCGGTGGAGTCATACGAGGACGACGACGGGACCGTCGTGTACGAGGTCCGGGTCGCCGAGGACGACGTCGGCAAGGTGATCGGCCGCAGCGGGCGCACCGTGAACGCGCTGCGCGCCGTCGTTCGCGCGGCGGCGATGCGCGATGGCCGGCGGGTGCTCGTCGACGTCGTCGATTGAGCTCCAGGTTGGCCGGCCGGGTGGGCCGCGCGCACGGTCTGGACGGAAGCTTCTACGTGGAGGGCGCGGTCGCCGAGCTCCTCGATGAGGGAATGGCGCTCGCGGTCGCCGGCCGCTCCGCGACGATCGTGAGGCGCGCGGGTACCGAGGGGCGGCCGCTCATCAGGATCTCCGGGATCGAGAGCAGGGAGGCGGCCGAAGCGCTCCGCGGCGGGCCGCTGGTCGCCGCCGCCGGGGGCGCCTCGCCCAAGCGACCCGCCGGTGAGTGGGAGGCCTCGGAGCTGGTGGGCTGCGACGTGCCCGGGATCGGAGCGGTCACCCGCGTGGTCTCGGGGCCGTCGTGCGACCTGCTCGAGGTCGGCGATGAGGGCCTCCTCGTCCCGTTCGTGTCGGATGCCGTGCGGCGGGTGGACGTCGCGGGCCGCCGCATCGAGGTGGACCTCCGGTTCCTCGGGCTCGACCAGGAGGGGGGCCCGGAGTGAACATCGACGCCATGACCTTGTTCCCGGGCTGGTTCGACTGGTTCGCCGAGCAGAGGCACGTCCGCAACGCGGTCGAGCGCGGGTTGCGCCTGGAGGCCGTCGACCTGCGCGCCGCCACGCCGCTCTCCGCCGGCAAGGTCGATGACACGCCATACGGAGGCGGCGCCGGGATGGTGATCCGGGTGGACGTGGTGGAGGCGGCCCTGCGTGATCGCTACGACGTCGAGGCGGAGGAGGTCCGGCGCACCCGCCGGGTGATCGCGCTGGCCGCCGGGGGACGGCAGTTCGATGATGCTCTCGCCGGCGAGCTCGCCGGTGGCGGCGCCGACCTGACGCTCCTGTGCGGGCGCTACGAGGGCTTCGACGAGCGGGTGCTGGAGCACCTGGCGTCGGACGTGGTCTCGATCGGCCCCTACGTGCTGTCGGGCGGCGAGCTCGCCGCGATGGTCGTCCTGGACGCCGTGATCCGCAAGCTGCCAGGCGCGCTCGGCCACGCCGAGAGCGCTGTGGAGGAGTCGTTCAGCCCCGCGCTCGAGGGCGCGCCCGAGTACCCGCACTACACGCGCCCGGTCGAATGGCGCGGGCATCGCGTGCCGGACGTGCTGCTCTCGGGCAACCACGCCGAGATCGCCGCGTGGCGGCGGACTCGCAGCCGCGAGCGTTCCCAGCGCTGACGCGCGTCGGAGCCTCAGCCCTGGGCGTCGGAGCGCCCAGCTCGAAGCTGTCGGCACCCGAGCGGAGGCCCTCGGGAGGCTGCATTTTCCTTCGCTACCATGCGGGCCTGCGGCGCGATAGCTGCGACTCGCGGCGGTCGCGCCCTCTTCATGCCATGAGCGGAGTGATCGAAAGCCTCGAGCGGGCACAGCTGCGGCGGGTCCCCAGGTTTCAGGCAGGGGATCGGGTGAAGGTCCACTTCCAGGTGGTCGAGGGCACCCGTCGCCGCACCCAGGTCTTCGAGGGCGTCGTGATCAAGCGCCAGGGCAGCGGCGCGCGCGAGACGTTCACCGTCCGCAAACAGTCGTTCGGAGTCGGGGTGGAGCGGACGTTTCCCCTGCACTCGCCAAAGATCGAGCGCATCGAGGTGGCGAGCCGCGGCGACGTGAGGCGCGCGAAGCTCTACTACCTCCGCGGCCGGGTGGGTCGCCGCGCCAGGGTGCGCGAGCGGCAGTACGCGGGCGTCGAGGAGGACCTGATCCCGGCCGAGCCCGGAGAGGCGGCGGACAGCGAGGGCACTCAGGCGGAGGCCGAACCCGTGCCCGACCAGGCCGAGGTCCCAGAGGGGGAAGAGCAGGCTGCTGAGGGCGAGGCCCCCGTGGCCGAGCCGCCCGGGGCCGCAGAAGCCGCGGGCCCAGAGGGTGAAGCCGAGCCAGTGCAGGCTGCGGAGGCGCAACCCGCCACCGCCGAGCCCGAGCCCGCGGAGGGCGAGAGCGGTGGGACCGAGACGGCCGAGGCCGAACTGGCACAGGCTGAGCCGCCCGCGGGCGAGGAGACAGCTGAGACCGAGGAGGGTTCGGAGGAGGCCGGCGCAAAGGGCGCCGGCTCGGACGAGCCTTGAGCGCCCCCCCGCAGGGATCGGTCGCGGCCGAGAAGGACAAACGAAAGCGCTCGCTCAACTCGGCGCTCGAGTTCGTCCTGATCGTGGTGGTGGCGCTGGGTCTGGCCCTGGCGATCCAGGCCTGGGTCGTGAAGCCGTTCCGGATCCCGAGCGGCTCCATGGAGCCGACGCTCCACATCGGACAGCGGGTCCTGGTCGACCGGGTGACCGGCCACTTCGGCGACCCGGGTCGAGGCGACATCGTGGTCTTCCACCCGCCGAAGGGCTCTGAGAGCAACGGTGAGAAGTGCGGAGTCCCGCGGCCCAGCAACGAGGCCTGCCCGGTGGGCACCAAGGCTCGAGCCGACACCAACTTCATCAAGCGGGTGGTCGCCGTGCCCGGGGATCGGCTCAAGATCATGGACAACCACGCGTACGTGAACGGGAAGCGGCAGGCCGATGGATTCGCCAACCTCACCCCGTGCACCGATGTCTGCAATTTGCCGAAACAGATCACGGTGCCGCCCGGCCAGTTTTTTATGATGGGCGACAATCGTGGCCAGAGCGACGACAGCCGCGACTGGGGACCCGTCCCGAAGAAGTGGATCATCGGAGAAGCCTTCTTCACCTACTGGCCACCAGACCGCATCGGAACGCTCTAGGCCGGGCCCCAAACGAAGCGGCCGCAAGCTCTTCGCCTTCGATCGTTCGTTCGAGCGGCGCTTCATTGCCGGCGCCGACGAGGCGGGCCGAGGCTCGCTCGCGGGCCCGCTCGTGGCCGCCGCCGTCCTCTTCGACCTCGAGCGGCTTACGCTGTCCGCCCGCAGGTCGCTCGCCCACCTCAACGACTCGAAGCAGCACACCGAGGCCGGTCGCGAGGAGCTCTACCCGCTCGTGCTGGGCGCCGCCGAGCGCGTCGCGATCGTGGCCCGCTGCCCCCGCGGCATCGACGCGAGGGGCCTGCACGTGACCAACCTCGAGGCGCTTCGGTCGGCGCTGACGGGCGCGGGCTGCCAGGACGCGCTCTGTCTCGTCGACGGCTTTCGGGTGCCGGGGCTCGAGCTCGAGCAGCGCGCCGTCATCGGGGGCGACTCGCGGAGCGCGGCGATCGCCGCGGCGTCCGTGCTCGCGAAGGTCACGCGTGACCGCTACATGCGGCGGGCCGCCGAGCGCCATCCCGAGTGGGACTTCCACACCAACGTCGGCTACTCGACGCCCGAGCACCGCGCGGCGATCGCCGCCAACGGCATCTCGCCGCTGCATCGGCTCTCGTTCGCCTCGATCGCCTACCAGCAGCTCCCGCTCGGCTGAGATCCCGCCGCTGGTGCGCTGAGGCGCACGACTCGGGACACTAGAACGCATCGGGTACGTGCTCCACTGAGATCACGGCGCCCGCGGGCGAGAGGGTGACCCCGATCGCGTCGAAGCGCAGCCGCGAGCGCAGTGGCCGCGCGGTCCCGGGCGGCCGGCAGCGCAGCCACTGCGCGGCCATCGCGCGTAGCTTTCGCCGCTTGCCCGGTCCGATCGCGTCCAGCGCGCCGGCTGGTCCGGAGCGCCCGGCGCCAACCCTGGTCTTCACCTCGCAGAAGACGATGCACCCCTCGCCCGCGAGCACCAGGTCGAGCTCCCCGTAGCGCGTGCGGAAGTTCCGCTCCAGCACCTGGAAGCCGCGCTCGGCCAGATGCGCGGCGGCGATGCGCTCTCCCTGCATTCCCCGTTTTCGTCGCAGATCCATGGGCATGCCGCGACGCTAGGCCGTCCCGGCGCAAACGTGGGTTACGTACGCGACGGTTCCGCGACAACTTGGTGACGGGACCGTGAAATCCGGCGAGCCGTCACTGAGTTGTCACACACGTAACCCACACGACGCACTTCCGTCCGTAGCGTGGCCGGCGTGCTCGCCAGTGTCGCCACATTCGCCCTCGTCGGACTCGACAGCAGCGAGGTCACCGTGGAGGTCGACGTCAGGCGCGGGCTCCCGGTCTTCACGGTCGTCGGCCTGCCGGACCGGGCCGTGCGCGAAGCGAGGGACCGTGTGCGGTCGGCGCTGCTGAACTCGGGACTGGACTTCCCGCAGGAGCGGCTGACCGCCAACCTCGCGCCCGCGGATCTCCGAAAGGCCGGGCCGAGCTTCGACCTCGCCCTGGCGGTCGGCGTCCTCTTGGCGACGGGGCAGGTTCCGCGCGAGCGCGTGAGGGGCTACGCCGTCTGCGGGGAGCTGTCGCTCGGCGGCGCACTTCGCCCGATCCATGGCGCCGTCGCCGTCTCGGCTGGCGCCCGCCGGGCCGGCTACGACCGGCTGGTCGTCCCGGTGGAGAACGCCAGGGAGGCGGCGCTTGTCCCGGATATAGACGTGCTCGGCGTGCCGACGCTCGAACGCCTCGTCGACTTGCTCAGGGGGGAGTGGAGCCCGGAGGCGGCGAAGCCGGCCGCCCCGCCGGGGGAGCCGGCCTCGGGCGCCGACCTCGCGGACGTCCGCGGTCAGGGCGACGCCCGACGCGCGCTCGAGATCGCGGCCGCGGGCGGCCACAACGTCCTGATGATCGGTCCTCCCGGCGTTGGGAAGACGATGCTCGCCCGGCGCGTCCCGGGCATCCTTCCGCCGCCGTCGTTCGACGAGGCCGTCGAGATCACGCGCATCCAGAGCGTGACCGGTCTGGGCGACGGAAGGCTCGCGTCGCGGCGGCCGTTCCGGGCGCCGCATCACACGATCTCGGCATCCGGGCTGATCGGCGGGGGCGTGACGCCGCGACCCGGTGAGATCACGCTCGCGCACCGCGGCGTCCTGTTCCTCGACGAGCTCGCCGAGTTCGGTCGTTACACGCTCGAAGCGCTGCGTCAGCCGCTCGAGAACGGGTTCGTCGAGATCATGCGCGGCCAGCGCTCGCTGC
>VAWV01000059.1 GCA_005883295.1 Actinomycetota bacterium | reverse complement strand
GCGGGTCGGGTCCGAAAGGCAGCCGCGGGAACGACGGCGGCGACGGCAGGCGCGGCACGGCGCCGGAGCCTACCCGCAGCCCGCCAGCCTCAGCGGGTCTCCTGCAGCTCCGCGCTCCCGAGCGGTGCGAAGCGCGGGTCGCGGCGTTCCACGAAGCTGGCCACGCCCTCCGCGAAGTCCGGCGCGCCGAAGGACTCGACCATCAGGCGGTTGGCCTCTGCGACGGCGTCCGTGAGGCCGCGCTCGAGGTCGGCGTAGACCTGCCGCTTCATCGCCGCCATGCTCGCCGGCGAGGACCTGGCGGCGAGCTCGCGGGCGTAGGAGAGCGTCTCGTCGCGCAGGCTCTCGGGCGGCAGCACCCGGTTCACCAGGCCGAGCTCCGCTGCCTCCCCGGCCAGCACGATCCGCCCGGAGAGGAGCAGGTCTAGCGCGCGCGCCGGTCCGATCAGTCGCGGCAGGATCCACGAGATGCCGTGCTCGGCGACCAGGCCGCGGCGCGCGAACGCGGTCGTGATCTTCGCTCCCTCGGCCGCGAACCTGAGGTCGCACATCAGCGCCTGCACCAGGCCGATCCCGGCGACGGGGCCGTTGATCGCGGCGATGATGGGCTTCGGGATGCTGAGCGGGAAGGCCTGGGGGCGGGTGTCGCGGTCGCGGGCGGCCGCCTCGAGGTTCCCGTCGCCGATCGAGCGCAGCTCATCCATGTCGGCGCCGGCGCAGAAGCCGCGGCCCGCGCCGGTCACGACGATCGCCCGCACGTCGTCGCGCTGGCCGCAATCGGCCAGGAGGTCGAAGTAGGAGCGCTCCATCTCGGCTGTCCAGGCGTTCAGGCGCTCCGGCCTGTTGAGCGTCAGGACGGCGACGCCGTCCTCGATCGAGCTCTGCACCACCTCGCTCATGAATGACTCCTCCTCGTTGGCCAGCGGACGGGACTCTACGCCTGAGCTTCGGCGTCGAGCTCGCGCACGAGCCCGGCCACACGCCGCGCGATCTCGTCGCGCGTCCGGCGAACGGCGTCGACCGGCTGTCCCTTCGGGTCCGGCAGGTCCCAGTCCAGGTAGCGCCGGCCGGGTACGTAGGGACACTCGTCGCCGCAGCCCATGGTCACCACCACGTCCGCCCACTCCGCCATCTCCGACGAGAGCTTCACGGGCTTCCGGTCCTCGAGATCGACGCCCACCTCGCCCATCACCTCGATGACCTCGGGATGGACGTGCTCAGCAGGTTCCGTTCCTGCGGACTGCGCCTGGTGAGCCCCGCCTACCGCGCGCTCGAAGAGCGCCTCGCTCATCTGCGAGCGCCCGGCGTTGTGTAGGCAGACGAAGAGGACGTGCGCCAATTAGTCGCGTTCCCCCCGCACCAGCTGGTACGCAAGCGCACCGAGGGCCGCCCCGGCGCCCGGCGCCGCAACGTAGATCCACAGGTCGTGCCAGTGCCACGAGGCGAGCGCCGGACCGAACGACCGAGCGGGGTTCATCGACGCGCCGGTGATCGGGCCGCCGAAGGTAGAGACGGCCATGATCACGAACATCAGGATCGCGGTGAGGACGGCATCGTACAGGAGCGCGGTGGCCGTGCCGACGGCGGGTCTGGTGGCTCCGAGATGGGCCGGGGCGCTCGGCCAAGCGGCGAGCAGGACGAGCGCACCCGCCGCCGCGCCGGCGAGCTGCGCGGCGACGTACGCGACCGCGTCGCGCGCCGGGAAGTGCCGGGTGAGCGTGAACGCGACGGTGACCGCGGGATTGATGTGGGCGCCCGAGAGGTGGCCGGTGGCGTAGACCATGACCATGATCACCAGGCCGAAGACGAGCCCCACGCCGGCCGCACCGAGCGACCCGCCCGAGCGCGCGTCCGTGACGATCGCCCCGCAGCCGGCGAAGACAAGCGCGAACGTGGCGAAGCCCTCGGCGAGCGCGCGCCGGGCCAGGCGCGGTCGGCCACTCGGGGGCATGGCCCAAGACTATTGCATTGACAGATGACGATTCAATCGATATACATACATCGATGGCGATCGATCTCCAGCTCGCGCCGAAGCAGAAGCGACCGGCTGGCCAGGCGTGCTGCGAACCGGTGGTGTACCCGGACACGGAGCGCGCGGCGGCGGAGCGGATGGCGCTTGTCGCAAAGGCGCTGGGCGACCCGATCCGGCTGCAGCTCGTCGACGTGCTGCGCAAGCACGCCGGCAAGGTGTGCGTGTGCGAGCTCACGCCGCTGTTCGACGTCGGGCAGCCGACCGTCTCCCATCACCTGAAGGTGCTGCGCGACGCCGGAGTCGTCGATTCCGAGCGCCGTGGCCTGTGGGCCTACTACTACGTCGTCCCCGACGCGCTGGAGGAGTTGAGCACGTGGCTGAGCTGACCGAGGAGAGAGGCATCCGCGACGCGGTGCGCGAGCGCTACGCGGCCGCGGCGACGGGCAGGGGCGGCTGCTGCGGGAGCGGCGGCGTCTTCGGGGAGACGCTGTACCACGTCGAGGACCGGGAGGCGATCCCCGGCGGAGCGATCGAGCTGTCGCTCGGCTGCGGCAACCCAACCGCGGTCGCCGACCTGCAGCAGGGGGAGACGGTCCTCGACCTCGGATCGGGCTCCGGCACCGACGTACTGCTGTCCGCCCGCCGGGTGGGCCCAACCGGCACGGCCTACGGCCTCGACATGACCGACGAGATGCTCGACCTGGCTCGCCGCAATGCCGCCGACGCCGGGGTGGCCAACGCCGAGTTCCTCAAGGGCTACATCGAGGACGTCCCGCTCCCCGACGGCTCGGTCGACGTCGTGATCTCCAACTGCGTGATCAACCTCTCCGGCGACAAGCGGAAGGTGCTGCGCGAGGCGGCGCGGGTGCTCCGGCCGGGCGGCCGCTTCGCCGTGTCGGACGTGATCGCGGACCCGGACATGGATGGCGCCACGCGCCGGGACATGTCCGCATGGACCGGCTGCATCGCCGGCGCCCTCACGCGCGACGAGTTCGAGGCGGCGCTGCGCGATGCGGGCCTCGCGGACATCGAGATCGTCGAGACGCACCGGGTGCATGAGCACGCCTCGTCGGCCATCGTGCGCGCCCGGAAGCCGGCTTGAGCGGCGTCGCCGCACAGCGGCTGCGCAGCCCGCAGGAGCTGTACGCGCAGTGGGAGCGCTCGCACTGGTCCGCCCACGAGGTCGACCTGAGCCGGGACGGCGCTGACTGGGCCGCACTCGACGACGGCGAGCGTGAGCTCCTCTATTGGGTGCTCAGCTCGCTGATGGTGGCCGAGGAACGAATCTCCACCCAGTTCTGCGGCCTGGTGCTCGCGCAGGACGACGAGGAGGAGGGCAGCTTCCTGTCCACCCAGCTAGTCGACGAGGTCCGCCACATGCAGTTCTACGCCCGCTACCGCGACCAGGTGATCGCCGACCCGGCGGCGATCGGCGAGCACGTGGCCCGAGCCCGTGAGGTCCTGGGCGCTCCCTTCCGCCGGATCTTCGACGAGGCGCTCGTCGACGCGCACGACCGGCTGCGGCGTAGCCCCGGCGACCGCGAGGCGAAGGTCGATTTCGTGACGACCTACCACATGGTCATCGAGGGGACGCTCGGGCTCACCGCGTCGCACTTCCTGCTCGATTTCCTCGGGCGCCGCGGCGTGCTCCCCGGGTTCGTGGAGGGCTACGGCCTGATCGCAGCTGACGAGCAGCGCCACATCGCGTACGGGACCGAGTTCCTGCGGCGCGCGGTCGCGGAGCGGCCCGAGCTCGGCGACGTCGTGCGCCAGCGGATCGCAGATCTCCTGCCGGCGGTGGCCGAAGCAGTCTCGCCGCCCGGCAACGGGGCCTGGGACCTGCTCGGAGTGGAGGACGGGGAGCTCGCCCGTTTCGGGCTGGACGCGCTCACGCGGCGGCTGAAGCTCGTGGGCGTCGCATTGCGCTAAAGGAACGCCCGCTTAAGGCCGACGCTCCTCTGGAGCGCCCTTGTTCAGGCGGGTCTTGTTCACCCTGCTGTGTGCACTCGCCGCGGCGGCCCCCGCCTCGGCGTCGTCGCCCCACGCCGTTCTGAAGAAGGCCGAGGCCGCGATGCAAGGCCATGCCGGACGCGGCGTGGAGCCGACGGTGGCGCTTCGGGACCTCGCCGCCCGGCTGCCGGACCTGCACGGCAGCGACCGCGAGCGCGCTCGGCGCATGCTCCTCCGGCCCGTCCCCGGCCAGGAGCAGTACGGGGAGACCGCGTACACCGTCGCGGAGCACGACCCGCCGCTCTGCTCGGTTCACTTCTGCATCCACTGGGTGGACTCCACAGCTGACGCGCCACCGCTCGCCTCGACCCTCGGCGACGGCGTGCCGGACTACATCAGGACCATGGACGCGGTCTTCGAGCACGTCTATCAGGTCGAGAACGTGCAGCTGGGCTGGCGGCCACCCAAGCCGGATGGGACGAAGGGTGGCGACCTGAACAAGGTCGACGTGTATGTGCAGGACGTGGGCGCGCGCGGCCTGTTCGGCTACGCCGCCGCCGACCTGGGGCAGCACGGCCACTCTCAGACCGCGTACCTCGTGATGGACAACGACTACAAGGACGCCCAGTTCCCCCGCTACTCGAGCTACCTCGAACCGATGCGGGTCACCGCTGCGCACGAGTACAACCACGCGATCCAGTTCGGCTACGACTTCTTCCAGGACACCTGGTTCCTCGAGGCGACCGCCGTATGGATGGAGGACAGGGTCTACGACGGAGTCAACGACTACCTGAGCTACGTCGATCGCTGGTCGCGGATGCCGGGGGTGCCGCTCACGCGCTTCGATGCACTCCACGACACCGACCCGCTCAACATGAAGGTCTACGGCGACGCCGTCTGGAACCGCTGGCTGGACCTCCACTTCGGGCAGCAGCTGATCCGCAGCGCGTGGGAGCGGTCGGACGGCACCAGCCCGCCGTCTTTCGCGCCTGGCGCGTACGACGCTGCGCTGCGCGCCCGGGGCTCGTCCTTCTTCGACGCCTTCACAAGCTTCGCCGCGGCCACCGCCGAGTGGCGCTCATCGGCCGGGCCGTTCGGCGATCGCGACGGAAACCGGTGGCCGGACATGGGGCGCGGATCGACGCGCCTGGCGCCAGGCGCGGGCGGCGTCTCCGGGCGCCTCGATCACGCTTCGTACCAGCTGTTCGACGTGACGCCGACCCATGACCGCCGGATCAAGCTCGTGGCCTCGCTCCCAGAGGGCACCGCCGGCGCGGTGGCGCTGGTCGGCCGGGTCGGATCGGCGACCTCCGGGCAGGTGCAGGTGGCGCTCACGCGGTTGCCGCACGGCGGGGCGGGCACCGCGACGCTCACGGACCCGTCTCGGTTCAGCCGCATCACCGCCGTCGTGGTGAACGCGGATGCGAGCCAGGACGGCTACTCGGAGAGCGCGGTCGACTGGAAGTTCACGCGCAACCGACAGCTCTTCCACGCCCACGTCTCGAACCGGTTCGCCCCGCTGCGGCTGCGCGGCAGCGATCCCCGGCCGGGGGCCACGCGGGTCTCCCGGACGGCGCGGATCGTGCTGCGGTTCTCGGCCGCGCTGCGCATGGTCAGCCTGGCCCGGATCCACCTGGTCGGCCCGCACGGCACGAGCGTCCCGGTCCGCGTGACCCGCGGGCGCAGGGGCCGCCGGGTGACGCTCGTCCCTGAGCGGCCGCTCGCGGGCGGCAGGGTCTACCGCGTGAAGCTCGGGCGCCGGATCGTCGACGTCGACGGCAACGCGCTCCGCGCGAAGCGGCGGGCCTGGGACTTCGCTACGCGGTAACGACGGCCCGCCGCGCCGCGACTTCTGGACCGGCACGATCCCAGGTACGGGCCGCTATGCGGCCCGTAGGCAGGACGGCTTCGGTGCTAGGGCCGGCCGGAGGCGGCCTTGTGCGGCGTTGCGGTGTGCGTGTGGTGGTGTGAGCCCGGCGTCGAGCCGCTGATCGTCACCGACGAGCCGATCGCGGCCGCCGTGAAGAGCGTGATCGTGGCGGCTCGCATGCGCTTCGGCGTGAGCCAGGTGGTGTGCTGCGCCTGCAGCCAGGAACGCGCGCCGCTGGCGCCCGCCATCGCCGCCATGGCACAGGCCGCGCACATGGCGCCAATCGTAGTCCCGCGCGCTCGTCAGCTCGCCGCGTGGGCGACCCGTCGCGCCGGCGCCGGGTGGCGCTCGAGCAGGCGTGGCGCGAAAAGGGTGATCGCCAGGTACGCGGCCACCGGCACCGACCAGCCGAGGTAGACCGCGTTGAGTGCGTCGGGGTGCGCCCCGAGCTGGGCCGTGAGCAGGATCCCGCCGCTGACCAGGAGGGTGACCCACGGGACACCACGCCGCCTTAGCCCCTCCCACGACGCGAGCGCGATCGCGAAGGGAGCGTTGTGGTAGCTGATCGAGAGCGGGTCGAGCATGCAGCGCACCAGCAGCAGCAGGGCGAGAAGGGCAAGCGCATCGGTGGCGGGTCGCCCGCGCCGGCCGCGCCAGTAGGCCGCGGACAGCGCGAGCGAGACCCCGAGCACGAGCGGTTCCGCGAGCGCCGAGATCGTGTGGGCGACCGTGTACTGGTCCACCATGTGGCCGCCCAGCCGCGTGGACCCAGCGGGCAGCGCGAACGGCCACCACACATTCGAGGGCGTCACGCCGGGACCGGTGTGTCCGGCGGCGCGCATCTGGTCGGCGAACCGATGCAGGTCGCCGAGCGCCATCGGCAGCGCCCACAGGAGCGCCGCGCCGCCCGCCACGAGAACCATCCTGAACCTGCGCTCGCTCGCGCACGCGAGCGCCGGCACCACAGCGAGCCACGCCCACTGCTTCGTGGCGATCGCCAGACCGAGCATCAACCCCGCGAGCATCGGGCGTCTGGGCGCGGCCATGATGCCGCCCACCGCCAGCGCCGCGGCGAGCAGCTCCTCCGGGTGGCCCCAGGTGAGGGCCTTGAAGGTGAGCGGTCCGGCCATGATCAGGCCGACGACCAGCGCCCGCACTGTCCAGGGGCGGCCACCAGACCCCATCCGGATCACGGCCAGGCCGAGGACCCCCAGGGCGAGCACGCAGGGGAACACGCCGAGCCGGTACTCGAGCAGCAGGTTGCCCCCGCCAAGGGAGGCGAGGGCGGCGAACGGCGCCCTGAGCACGAGCGAGAAGCTCCCCATCATCGGCTGCTGCGCGAAGAACCCGTGCAGGTTCCCGGCGACCAGGGCCTCGATCGAGGGGCTCGCCGCGTCGTTGCCGATCCAGGACGGGCCGGGGTAGTCGACGCCAAGTCCCGTCCCGATTGAGATCAGGATCGCCGCCACCACGACGCCGAGCGCCGCCAGAACACCCGTCAACCTGGAGGGCATAAGGATCGAATCGGCATCTGGCGGGCGGTGCTGTAGGGTCAGGGAGCAGCCTTGACACGCCGTCGCCTCACCCCCGTCGCCGTCGCAGCAGCCGCGCTGGCACTCGCGGCACCGGCCGCAGCCAGGGACTACGCGGGCACCGCGCTCAACATCATCCCGTCGGGCCAGTACGGGGCTGTGCCCGCCCCGGCGGGCGCCGACAAGCAGGCGAAGATGTACGACGGGCTGACCCCGCTCTTCGACCAGGTCACGCTCGGCGATCTCACGAAGTACTTCAAGTCCGAGGCGCTGGGCGTGACCGGGCCGCCGCCGACGCATGTGGAGGCCACGCCCCGGGCCGGCCTGAAGATCGTGCGCGACGCCTACAACGTCCCGCACATCACCGGCAAGACGCGCGACGACGCGACCTGGGGCGCGGGCTGGGTCACCGCAGAGGACCGCGCACTGCTGCTCTCATTCGCCCGCGGACCTTCGTACGTGGCGACCGTCGACGCGCCCGGGCTCGATGCCTTCGGACTGGTCACGAGCCTGCGATCGTTCACCCCGAGTGCACAGACGCGGGCCTACGTCGCGCGCGAGACGAAGCTGCTCCAGAGCTCAGGTCCGAAGGGACACCAGCTCCTGCACGACATCGACGTGTTCCTACACGGGATCAACGCCCAGCTCGCGGCTCAGGGCGGCGCGCAGCAGCCGTGGACGCGCACCGACATCTACGCGGTCAACGCCCTGCTCGCGCAGTTCCTCGGACAGGGCGGCGGCGACGAGGCGCGGCGGTCGGAGTTCCTGAACGGGCTGCAGAAGCGGCTTGGCCCGGCGCGCGGCCTCGGCGTCTTCAACGACCTCCGCTCGCGCAACGACCCCGAGACGCCGTACTCGATCCCGGGCCGGTTCCCCTACGGGCAGGTGCCAAGGCACGCGACCGGCAACGTGGTCCTCGACAACGCGTCCCTCACTCCGGCAGCCGAGGCGGCCGCCGCCGCTCGTGAGCGGTCGAAGCAGCAGGCGAGCAACATCCTCATGGTCTCCAGAGAGCGCTCGACGAACAGTCATCCGCTGTTCGTGGGCGGGCCGCAGATCGGCTACCACTACCCCGGTCTCACACTCGAGATGGACGTGAACGCGCCGGGCGAGCACTGGCGCGGCGCAACCTCCGCGCCGTTCCCCGGCTACCTGCTGATCGGCCGCGGTCCGGACTTCGCCAACACGCTGACCTCGGCCGACGGCGACATCATCGACCAGTTCGCCGAGACGCTGTGCGGCGGCAGCGACACGCACTACCTGTACAAGGGCAAGTGCCGCAAGATGGGCACGTTCGACGCGGGCCACCTCGGCCCCGGCCAGAACGAGCCCGCGCGCGAGGTGGTCTTCCACACCACCGTGCACGGCCCGGTCGTGGGTTACGCGACCACCCACGGCCGGCGCGTGGCGATCTCGTCGGAGCGCTCATCGCGCGGACGCGAGGTGCTGTTCCAGCTCGCGTTCCAGGACCTCTCGCTGGGTCGCGTGCACGACCCGAAGTCGTTCTTCCACGCGTTCGCCCAGTCGCCCCTGACCTTCAACGCCTTCTACGCCGACAGCAAGCACATCGCGGAGTACACCGCGGGCCGGCTCCCGCTGCGCGCGCCCGGCGTGGACCCCGGGTTGCCGACCGAGGGGACCGGCAAGCACGAGTGGCGGGGCTTCCTCGCCGCCGGCGCCCACCCGCATGCGACCGATCCGAAGAGCGGGTTCATCACGAACTGGAACAACCGCTCGGCGCGCGACTTCCAGGCGGCGGACGACGAATTCATGTACACGCCGGTGATGCGCGACGAGCTGCTGGTCCGCGGCATCCAGAGGCACCAGGGCCACAACCTCGCCACCGTCACCGCGGCTATGAACCGGGCGGCCACCCAGGACGTCCGCATCGTCGAGCTCCTGCCGACTCTCGTGCGTGTCCTCAAGACCGGGCCCGCCCCCAGTGCGCGCGACGCCCACATCCTCCAGCTACTGCGCAGGTGGCGCGGCGAGGGCGCGAGTCGGCTCGACCGCGACGGCAACGGGACGATCGACAACCCCGGTGCGGCGGCCATCGGCTACGTCTACTACCCGATGGTGGAGGCGGCCCTCAAGCCCGTGCTCGGAGCCGCGCTGGAGCAGCAGCTCGCCACCCTCATGACGGAGTTCGACGCGCCGCCGAAGGGCCAGAACCCCGGCTGGATGGGCTACGTGGACAAGGACCTGCGCACGCTGCTGGGCGACCACGTGCGGGGCCGCTACAGCACGCACTACTGCGGCAACGGGCACCTCACGAAGTGCCGCAACTCGCTCTGGGCCGCCTTCCACACGGGCGCCGACCAGGCCCAGGCCGCGATGGGGCCGAACCCGGACAAGTGGCACAGCTCGGCGAGCCTCGAGCAGATCCAGTTCTCGCCCGTCAACCTGCTGACGATGCGCTACACCAACCGGCCGACGGGGATCCAGCAGGTCATCACCTTCACCGGTCACCGCTGAGCCGCCGCGCGACCTCCAGCGCCTCGTCGGGCGAGCGCCCCGCCTGGGCGGCGAGCCAGCACGCCACCGGCGCGGCGATCCGCTCGGAGGAGTGGGCCGCCTCCGCTGCGAGGTCGAGCAGGGTGCTGAACTCCGACGCGGTCGGCGGATCCACCCCGAGCTCCACGGCGTACGCCGCGATCCACTCCTTCGCGTTCACTTCGCCGACGCGGGGACCGGCTCGGCGTCCTGAGCCTCCCTCGGCTCGAGCTCCTCGAGGCCCTCGCGCAGCCAGTCGATCAGCGACCACAGGTCCGGGAACCGGTCGCGGTCGCCCACGATCCCGAAGTCGAGGTGGCCGTCGTAGCTCATCACGGTGATGTTGAGCCCCATGCCGTCGGTGATCACGGACACCGGGTAGTTGGCCTCGAGCCGGGCGCCCGCGCAGTAGAGCGGGACCTGCGGGCCGGGGACGTTCGAGACCACCAGGTTCCAGGTGGGCCTGCCGGGCCGGCTGGTGGAGAGCCGGAACGTGAGCTGCGCCGCGCGCGCGAAGACCGCGGGCGGGATGAAGTGGTTGGCGTCCTGCAGGAGCTCCGCCGGCAGCGCGCGGTGCCGTTCCTTCATCTCGAGCAGCGCCTCGTGGGTGCGCTGGAGGCGCCGGACCGGATCCTCCTCGTCGGTGAAGAACGGCGCCGCCATCAGCATGATCCGGTTGCCGAAGGTTCCCGCCTGCTCGCTCGTGCGGACCGAGATCGGGATCTGCGCCACCAGCGGCCCGTCCGGCAGCTCGTCGTGCTCGACCAACCACCGGCGCACGGCGCTCGCGCAGATCGAGACCACGACGTCGTTGACCGTGCAGCCGTGCGCGTTCTTCACGGCCTTGACGGCGTCCAGCGATAGCTGGCCGAACGCGAACCGCCGGTGCGGCGAGATCCGCCCGTTGAACGAGGTCTTCGGCGCCGCCAGCTGCTTGCGCTCCACGGTCTGATCCCCGCCGCCGAGCGTTCTACGTACCGCGCCGGCCAGGCGGCCGACAGTGCCGGCGCCCGGCAGGACCCCGAACGGGGTGTCCTCGATGTTGGGAACCGCCGCCGGCAGCGAACGCAGCAGCCGCACCGGATACCGCGGCAGGCCGAGCAGCCCGCGGCTCAGCATCTCGAGCTCTCCGGGCCGGCGGTCGTACTCGTGCTCGGGCGGCTCCGGCAGCTCGCGGCCCTCTGGGCTCAGGTCGAGCAGCAGCCCCATGACCTCGGCGCCAGAGATCCCGTCGATCACCGAGTGGTGGATCTTGGTGAGCATCGCGACGCTCCCCGACCCGAGCCCGTGGATCAGGTACAGCTCCCACAAGGGCCGGGCGCGGTCGAGGGGCCGGGCCACTATCCGCGACACCTGCTCGGCGAGCTGAGCGTCGTTGCCCGGCCGTGGCAGCGCGAGCTCCCGCACGTGGAAGTCGAGGTCGAAGTCCGGGTCGTCGATCCAGTACGGATAGTCGAGGCCGAACGGCACCTCGGTGAGCCGCCAGCGGAGCGGCGGGAGCAGCGGCAGGCGCTCCTCCATGAGCCGCTTTATGTCGTCGCAGTCGAGCTCGCCGCGCGGAGTGGTCGAGGGATCGAGAATCGCCAGGCCTGCCACGTGGCCGGTCTGGCGCGCGCTCTCGAGCGCGAGGAACTGCGCATCCACACTGGTCAGCTGCCGCATTCGGTGACCCCTCCGACCGGAGTTTGGCAGGATCACCACGTGGCGCGCGAGCTGAAGCTCGGCCTGAACACCGGCTACTGGGCCGGTGGGCCGCCTCCGGGCATGGCCGAGACGATCCTGGAGGCGGAGGGCCTCGGGTTCGACTCGGTGTGGACTGCGGAGGCCTACGGCTCCGACTGCCTGACCCCGCTCGCCTGGTGGGGCGCCCGGACCGAGCAGATCAGGCTCGGCACCGCGATCGTGCAGATGTCCGCCCGCCAGCCGGCGGCCGCGGCCATGGCGGCGATGACGATGGACCACCTATCCGGCGGTCGCTTCGTGCTCGGCCTTGGCGTCTCCGGCCCGCAGGTGGTGGAGGGCTGGTATGGACGGCCATTCGCCAAGCCGCTCGCCCGCACCCGCGAGTACATCGGCATCCTCCGCGGCATCTGGGCGCGGAAGGGACCCGTCACGAGCGACGGCCCGCACTACCCGCTTCCGTTTCCCGACGGGACGGGGCTCGGCAAGCCGCTCAAGGCATCGATACACCCGCTCCGCGAGGACATCCCGATCTACCTGGGGGCCGAGGGGCCGAAGAACATCGCGCTCGCGGCAGAGCTGTGCGACGGCTGGCTCGCCATGCTGTTCTCGCCGCACTACCAGGACCTCTTCAAGGACGCGCTCGCGGAGGGCTTCGCCAGGGAGGGAGCCCGCCGCACGCAGGAGGATTTCGACGTGGCGGCCACGGTCCCGTTGATCGTGTGCGACGACGTCCAGCAGGGCGTCGACATGCTGCGTCCGTTCTACGCCCTGTACTTCGGCGGCATGGGGGCGAAGAGCGTGAACTTCCACGCGAATGTCCCGATCCGCATGGGCTACGAGAAGGAGATTCGCGAGGTGCAGGACCTCTACCTCGGAGGCAAGAAGGACGAGGCCGCGGCGCTCATTCCCTCGGAGCTGATCGAGAGGCTGTCCCTGGTCGGCCCGAAGGACAAGATCCGCGACGACGTCGAGGCCTGGCGCGAATCGATCGTCACGACCATCCTCATCTCGGGCGACGCGGACACGCTCCGCACCGCCGCCGAGCTCGTCCTCGGCTAGTAAGCCACAGGGGTTCCCCAGCACCCCTGTTATGCTGCGCCGCCGCGTACCCTACAAACTCGATCGGAAATCATGAGAAAACGAATCGTCTTGGCTCTAGCCGCGCTGCTCGCGATTGCGGGCTGCGGCAGCTCCTCGGGCAGCAAGGACAGCATCAGCCTCGTGGCGTACTCCACGCCGAAGGAGGCGTACGCCGACCTGATCCCGGCCTTCCAGAAGACCCCGGCCGGCAAGGGCGTGAAGTTCACGCAGTCCTACGGCGCGTCGGGCGACCAGAGCCGGGCCGTGGACAGCGGCCTGCACGCGGACGTCGTCGCCTTCTCGCTCGAGCCCGACGTGACCCGGCTTGTTAAGGACGGCATCGTCGACGCCGGCTGGAGCGCGAACCCGCACAAGGGGATGGTCACGGACTCCGTCGTGGTGTTCGCGGTGCGCAAGGGCAACCCCAAGCACATCAGGACCTGGCAGGACCTGGCGAAGCCCGGCGTCGGCGTGATCGAGGCGAACCCATTCACCTCCGGAGGGGCGCGCTGGAACGTGATGGCCGCGTACGGGAGCCAGATCGCGCAGGGCAAGACGGACAAGCAGGCCCAGGCCTACCTCGGCGCGCTGTTCAAGAACGTGCTCGTGCAGGACAAGTCCGCGCGGGACTCGCTCCAAACCTTCGCGGGCGGCAAGGGCGACGTCCTGCTCGCCTACGAGAACGAGGCGATCACGGCGCAGCAGAAGGGCATCAAGCTCGACTACGTCATCCCCGACCAGACGATCCTGATCGAGAACCCGATCGCGGTCACGAAGAAGGCCGGGGACCCGGCGAAGGCGAAGGCGTTCCTGAGCTTCCTCTGGACGCCGCAGGCGCAGCGGATCTTCGCGTCCAAGGGCTACCGCCCGGTCGATCCGGGCCTCGTGGATCCGAAGCAGTTCCCCACGCCGAAGACGCTCTTCACCATCCAGAAGTTCGGCGGCTGGAAGCCCGTGATGGACAAGTTCTTCGACCCGCAGAAGGGCGTGGTCGCGGGCATCGAGCAGAAGCTGGGGGTCTCGACTGGCGGGTAGTCCGACAGCCCTGGCGCTCCCCGCGCGCGCGTTCGGCCGCCCGAGCGGGGGTGGCCTCGCGCGCGGGATCGCCATGGGCTACCTGAGCCTGATCGTGCTGCTGCCCCTGGGGGCGGTCGCCGCGCGCTCGGTGGATGGTGGCCTGGCTGGCTTCTGGCGGGCCGTGTCCGGGCGGGAGGCCGTGGCCGCGCTCGAGCTCACGGTGATCGTTTCGCTCGTCGTGGCCCTGGTGGGCGCGTTCAGCGGCACGCTGATCGCCTGGGTCCTGGTACGCGACGAGTTCCCGGGCAAGCGGTTGATCAGCGCTCTGATCGACCTTCCGTTCGCGCTGCCCACGATCGTGGCCGGACTCACCCTCCTGGCGCTCTACGGGCCGCGCTCGCCGCTCCACATGGACGTCAGCTTCACGCGAGTCGGGATCGCGATCGCCCTCCTGTTCGTCACGCTCCCGTTCGTCGTGCGCTCGGTGCAGCCGGTGCTCATGGCGCTCGACCCCGAGGTGGAGGAGGCCGCCGCGTCGCTGGGGGCCCGGAGCTCCCAGGTCTTTCGCCGGATCGTGCTCCCCAGCATCTCCCCGGCGATCCTGTCCGGGGCGGCGCTCGCATTCGCGCGCGCGGTGGGGGAGTTCGGCTCGATCGTGCTGATCTCGGGGAACCGCCCGTTCAGGACCGAGGTCGCCTCGGTCTTCATCTACGGGCAGATCCAGTCCGACAACGTGTCCGGGGCCGCCGCGGTGTCGATCGTGCTGCTCGCGGTCTCCCTGCTGATCCTCGTCGGTATCGGATACCTCGGCCGGAGGGCCGCGAGGGATGCGGACGAGGAATAGGCTCGCCCTTCGCACGCTGGCGCTCGGCTACCTCGCCGTGCTGCTCGTGGTCCCGGTGGGATTCGTCTTCTACCGCACGTTCGAGCACGGGGCGAGCGCCGCGTGGCACGCCGTCACGACTCCGTCCGCCACCCATGCCTTCTGGCTGACCATCGAGCTCGTGGCGATCG
>VAWV01000197.1 GCA_005883295.1 Actinomycetota bacterium | reverse complement strand
TCGGGCGCCAAGGTCGTGGTCACCGACGCCGCCAACCGGCATCGCATCCCGAACGGGCTGGCCGAGATCGTGTTCGTGCTCGACGAGGACCTCGGCCGCGAGCTCGAGAAGGCCTTGACGAGCTACGACGTGGTCGATACCGCGGCCGACGACCCCGCGCAGCTCTACTACTCATCCGGCACGACCGGGAAGGCCAAGGGCATCCTGCACGCCCACCGCTACCTGCTGGCCCACGAGGAATTCGAGTTCTGCCACGACGTCCGCGAGGGCGAGCTGTTCCACGGCTCGGGTGAGTGGGCGTGGGCGGCGGGCATCTGCCCGCTGCTCGGCCCCTGGCGCTATGGCGCGGTGCAGTTCGTCTACGCGCGCAAGGGCGGCTTCGACCCCGAGGAGCAGCTGCACCAGCTCTCGAAGCACGGCGTGCAGAACATGTTCACCACCCCCACGGCCCTGCGGGCGATGACCGCGGTCAAGGATGCGGGTAGGCGCTATCCGCAGCAGCTGCGGATCACGTGCTCGGCGGGCGAGCCGCTCAACCCCGAGGTGATCCGCTGGTTCCGCGAGCAGTTCGGTATCACGGTGCTCGACTACTACGGGCTCACCGAGTCGTACCCCCTCTGCGGGAACTTCCCCACGGTGGAGGTCCGCGAAGGGTCGATGGGGCGTCCAATTCCGGGCTGGGACGTGGCGATCCTGGACGAGGACGAGCAGCCGCTGCCGGCCGGCGAGCGCGGCGAGATCTGCCTGCGCGCTCGCTCCAACCCGCACTACCCGCTCGGCTACTGGAACCGTCCCGAGGACACCGAGGAGGTCTTCGGCGGCGAGTGGTTCCACACGAAGGACGCCGCGCAGGCCGACGAGGACGGCTACTACTGGTACGCCGGACGGGCCGACGACGTGATCATCTCGGCGGGGTACCGCATCGGCCCCTTCGAGGTCGAGTCGGCGTGCGTGGAGCATCCGGCGGTACTGGAGGCGGCCGCGGTCGCGTCGCCCGACCCGAAGCGCGGCGACATCGTGAAGGCGTTCATCGTGCTGGCGGAGGGCCACGAGGCGAGCGATGCCACGGCGGACGACATCAAGCGCTTCGTGCGCGAACGGCACTCGGCGTACGCCTACCCGCGCGAGGTCGAGTTCGTCGCGGACCTGCCGAAGACCCTTACGGGGAAGATCCGGCGGGTGGAGCTGCGGGAGGCGGAACGCGAGCGTAAGCGAGCCAGTGCGCCTGCTTGAGCGCGCCGCACCGCCGCTCGTCATGGCCGCCGCCCTGCTCGGCGGCCCGGCGACCGCATCGGGGATAGCTCCCTTCGGGCATCCCTGCACCCTGCAGGACAACAACGTGCGGTTGTGCCCGACCTCGAGCAACGCCCGGCGTGTTCACAGCTTCGACGGCGTCCCGCTCGACGTGGACGTGACGCTGCCGCCGACGGGCCATGGTCCGTTCCCCACCGTCGCGATGCTGCACGGCTTCCCCGGGGACAAGACGAGCTTCGAGCTGACCACGCACGGCCCGGTGCCGCCCGCGCTCTTCCACTACAACAACGTCTACTACGCGCGCCAGGGCTACGCGGTCGTCACCTACAGCGCCCGCGGCTTCGGCAATTCGTGCGGGGCGAAGGCCTCCCGCACCTCACCCGGGTGCGACCGCGGCTGGTTCCATCTCGCCGACCAGCGATTCGAGCTGCACGACGCCCAGTTCCTCCTCGGGAAGCTCGTCGACCAAGGGGTCACGGACCCGAGACGGATCGGCGTGACGGGGGTCAGCTACGGCGGCGGATCGTCGCTCCAGCTCGCCTTCCTGCGCAATCGCATCCGTAAGCGCGAGGGCAGGTACGCGCGCTGGCGCAGCGCCCACGGCACGCGGCTCTCGGTCGCGGCCGCGTACCCCCGGTGGGGTTGGTCCGATCTCGCCTACTCGCTGGTCCCGAACGGAAGGTTCCTCGACTTCCAGACCCCCGCGGCGGGGCAGAGCGGAAATCCCGTTGGGGTCGCGAAGGGCTCGATCGTGAACGCGCTGTACCTCGGTGGCGTGCTCGTCGGCTACGTGGCACCCAAGGGCGCAGACCCCACCGCCGACCTCGCCACCTGGAAGGAGCGGCTGTTCGCGGGCGAGCCCTACGGGAAGCCCGAAAGATCAATCGTCGACCAGCTGACCCGGTTCAAGAGCGCGACGGGAATACCCGGCAATCCCGCGCCGCTCCTGATCATGGACGGCTGGACCGATCCGGCGTTCAGCGCGAGCGAGGCGCTGCGGACGTACCACCGGCTCGACGCCGGCAGGACCTCGTACGTCGCGCTCCAGCTCGGCGACCTGGGGCACTTCCGTGCGGGTAACGCGCAGGCGATGTACGAGACGTTCGCCAACCAGGGCACGGCGTTCTTCGCGCGCTATCTCAAGGGCAAACGTGGCGGGCCGCGCTCCGGCTCGGTGACGGTCTACGGCCAGGGCTGTCCGAAGGGCACCGTCGGGCCCGGTCCGTTCAGATTGGGGCGCTACTCGCAGCTCGCGAACGGCGTGACTGTCTTCGGCACCAGGAGCCTCCACACCCTCACCGCTGGCGGCGGCGACGACGCGACCGGCTCGTTCTTCGACCCGGTCTCCAACGGCGACCCGTGCAGCCGGACGGACGCGACCAGCGGTCCCCACACCGAGGTCGTCAAGTACACGAGCCCGGGCTTCACGCTCGCCGGGCTCACGACCGTGCGCGCCCACGTGAACAACCCGACGGGCGCCTACGGCCAGCTCGACGCGCGGCTGTTCGACGTCTCCCACGGCAGGGAGCGGCTGATCGACTACGGGACCTACCGCGTCCTGCCCCGGCAGGACGGGGAGGTCGTCTTCCAGCTCGCCGGGAACGTGTACCGGTTCCTCAGGGGACACGTGGTGAAGCTCGAGCTGCTCGGGCGAAACGAGCCCTGGTTCCTGCGCGACAGCGGCGCGACGCTGCGGGTGCGGGATCTCGCATACGTCGGCAGGTGGCGCCAGCGCACGACCCCGTGCTCGTCGATCGCGAACGTGCCCGCGGCTTGCCAGCGGGTGCCATCCGGGTGGCGGTTGCGGATGCCCTGCCGCGCCAGCCACGCGACGTCGCTAAGCGAGCGGCGCCCGAGGAAGTGGGCGACGCTGGTGCGCCCGAGCCCCCAGGTGGCGTAGTGGACGCGATCCGCATCGATCAGCACCCGGATGCCGGGCAGGCCTCCGATCGCCTCGCGCCACCTGGCCGTGGGCTCTGCGCGTGCGTGGCTGACCGCAACCCAGTCGAGCTCGGGGTGCTCGGCGGCCGCCTCCCGCAGCGAGCGGGCCGTGAGCTCCGCGAACGGGCAGCCGGTGTGACGCAGGAAGGCGACGACGGCCGGCTGGCCCTCGAGGAGCCCGGGCTCCGGCAGCTCCCGGGCCGGCTCGCCGGGCTCGGGTGGAGCGGCGGTGGGGAGCGGGAGGGGCGGCAGGAAGGTGCGTAGGTTCACGGCGACCGGATGCTAGAGCCACTCCTCTAGCGGGAGCGCGCGACCCACGTCGGCCAGCGCGTCCGGGCGCGCATGCGGGAGGGTCGCGACCTCCAGATCGGCGAGCGAGGCGATTGTCTCGCGATTCGACCGCTCGAGGTCGCTGGGCTCGCGAGCCCAGGGCGTCAGGACGATGGCACGGACGTCGAGGCCAGCGGTGCGCGCGGCCTCCACCGTGAGCAGGGTGTGGTTGATCGTGCCGAGTCCCGGCCTGGCGGCCACGACTAGCGCCAGGTCGAGGTCGAGCGCAAAGTCCCGCACCAGGTAGCCGGTGGTGAGGGGGACCATCAACCCGCCCACGCCCTCGCACACCAGCGCGTCCGCACCGTCGGCCGCCGCGCGCGCCGCGCGAGCGAGGTCGAGCGGCTCGAGGGTGGTGCCCGCGAGCTCCGCTGCGTGATGGGGCGACACGGGCGGTCCGAAGCGGGCCGGGGCCACGTCGTTCGGCGACTGGCCGGCGTTCGCGACCGACGCCAGGAGCTCGTGGTCGTGCGGCCAGTCACCGGGAGGATCGTCGAGCCCTGTGACGACAGGCTTGAAGGCGGCCACCCGCTCGCCGCGCTCGGCGAGCGCGGCGCAGATCGCGGCGGCGAGGATCGTCTTGCCGACCCCGGTGTCGGTCCCGGTTACGAAGAGCCCGCGCACGCGGGCAAACTACGCTACGCGGCCTCGGCCATCCGGTCGTAGATGGCCCGCGGCCCGGCTGGAACCGGCTCGGTGGCGGGCCGTCGCGGCGCGGCGGCGTCCAGCGCCTCCGCCAGCACAGACGCGGCCCGGCGGAGCTCCGACCGGGTGTGCGATGCCATCACGGCCAGCCGGAGGCGCGAGGTGCCGTCCGGCACGGTTGGCGGCCTGATTGCCTGGGCGAAGATCCCGCGAGCCAGCGCACGCTCGCACGCATCCATGGCCTCCGATGCGTCCCCCACGATGAGCGGCACGATCTGCGTCTCGGTGTCGCCGTACTCGACCCCCTCGGCCGCCAGCGCATCGCGCAGGGCCCGGGCGTTGCGGCGCAGCTTGTCGACGCGCTCGGGCTGGGCCTGCAGGATCTCGAGCGACGCCATGGCGGCGGCGGCGGCGGGCGGGGGCAGAGCGGTGGAGAAGATCAGCGTCCGCGCCCGGTTGACCAGGTACTCGGCCAGCTCGTGCTCGCAGCACACGTACGCGCCGTAGGAGCCGAGCGCCTTTCCGAGCGTGCCGACCAGGAGATCGACCTCGCCGTCGAGACCCGCCGCGGCGACAGCACCGCGCCCGCCCGCGCCGAGGCAGCCCGTGGCGTGCTCGCCGTCCATCGAGAAGACGCTGTCGGTGACGATCAGGCTGCCGCGCCCGTCCGCCTGCTGGAGCCCCCACTCGAGGTGGTCCATGTCGCAGTGGTCGTAGACGAAGGTCTCGGCGCGGGCAAGGCGGCACCCGTCCACGATGCTCGCATGGTTGAGGGCGTCGGAGAAGATCACGTCGCCCTCGCGCGCGAGCGCCGAGATCGTGCCGGAGTTGGCCAGGTAACCCGACCCGAACAGCACGCAGGCCTCCGCTCCCTTGAACTCGGCGAGCTGCTCCTCCAGCCGGCGGTGGACGGTCATGTCGCCGGACACGAGCCGCGACGCTCCGGCGCCGGCGCCCCAGCGCATCGCCGCGTCGGCCGCGGCCTCGCGCACGCGCGGGTGGTCTGCCAGGCCGAGGTAGTTGTTCGAGCACAGGAGGAGGACGGGGCGCCCGTCCAGCAGCACGCGGGCTCCCTGCGGCCCCGAGATGAGCCGCAGCCGGCGGTAGAGGCCGTGCTCGCGGAGCTCGTCGAGCACGCTCGCTACGTCGCTCACGCCAATCGCCCCAGCCGCTCACGTGGACCACCTCGGGCGCCGTGTTGGCCGCGCCGTCGGGCCGCGGCGGAACCGAGCTCTTCCTGCGGTGGCGCAGCTGCGTGGCCGGATCCCACATCGGTGCCTCCCCCTGGCGGTCGATCAGGCGGTCGACCGGCGTCCTCGGCGTCTCGCCCTCCAGCCAGCCGGCGCGGTTGTCCGGGCGCGGGTTCGAGCCATTGTCCGGCTGGCGCGCCGTGTTCAGGCCGAGCTCCTCGAACATCGCCCTGTCGTCCTCGGGCTCGGCGCCGAGCGTGGTGAGGAAGTTGCCCATCATCACGCCGTTGAGGCCGGCCTTCACCGCGAGCGGCTGGAGCTCCCCGAGGTTCTCGATCCGGCCGCCGCAGAGCCGGAACAGCGCCCCCGGGAGGATCAGCCTGAAGATCGCGATCCACTTGACCGCCTCCCACGGGTCCATCAGCTCGCGCCCGCCGAACTTCGTGCCGGAGCGGGGGTTGAGCAGGTTGATCGGCACGCTGGTGGGGTCGAGCGTGGCCAGCTGGAAGGCCATCTCCACCCGCTGCTCGCGGGTCTCGCCCAGGTTGAGGATGCCGCCCACGCAGGTCTCGAGCCCGGCCTCGCGAACCGCCTGGACCGTTCGGATGCGGCCGTCGTAGCGGACCGTGGTGGAGACCTCGTCGTAGTAGGACTCGGCCGTCTCGACGTTGTGGTGAACGCGCTGGATGCCCGCCTCGCGCAGCGCCCGCGCCCGCTCGACCGACATGTGCCCGATCGAGGCGCAGCGCTTGAGGTTGGTGTGCCGGGCGACCAGGCGCGCGCCCTCCAGGATCCGCTCGAAATCGCGCTTCGAGAGCCCCTGGCCCTGGGTGACCATGCAGAAGCGGTGCGCGCCGGCCGCCTCGGCCGCCCGCGCGTGCTCGAGGATCTGCTCGGGCGACATCATGGCGTGCATGGGCGTATCCGCCTCGGCGAACCGCGACTGTGCGCAGAACCCGCAGTCCTCCGCGCACCCACCCGACTTGGCGTTCACGAGGGAGCACATGTCGGTGGAGTCGCCGAAGCGGTCGAGCCGCGCCTGGAAAGCCCGCTCGACCAGCGCCTCGATCTCGGCGTGGTCCTCGATCTCGCCGAGGGCGAGCGCTTCCTCGTAGGTGATCAGGGGGGGCACCGGCGTGGCCAAGGTAAGGGCGCCGCCGGACGTCTACGGGAGCCTCAGCGCCCCTTCCAGCGCGGCGGGCGCTTCTCGGCGAACGAGCGGATCCCCTCGCGGAAGTCCTCCGAGTAGAAGCACGACTCGCGGAGCTCGACGAGCTCGCGCTCGAGCTCCTCGGGCAGGGGCCACGGGTGCTCCCGGAGCGTCCGGATCACCCGCTTGTTGCCTTCGAGCGACAGAGGCGCGTTGGCCGCGATCTCGGCGGCGATCGAGAGCGCGGCCTCTTCGAGCTCGCCCGGCTCGACCACCTGGTTCACCAGTCCCATCTCGTGGGCGCGGTCCGCGTCCACGTTGCGCCCGAGCAGGAACAGCTCGTTGGTGTTGGCCAGGCCGCAGACCTCGATGAACTTCCTGATCCCCGTGTGCGAGTAGATCAACCCGATCTTCGCCGGCGGCATCCCCAGCTTCACGCCCCGCGCCGCGATCCGGATGTCGCAGGTCACCGCCACCTCGAGCCCGCCGCCGATCGCGTGGCCGTTGATGCCGGCCACAACCGGGAAGCGGTAGGCCTCGATCGCCTCGATCGCCGCGGTGAAGGGGTGGGCCACGAGGCTCTCCGCCTCCCGCGAGAACGCCTCGTCGTCGAAGCTGCCGATGTCGTAGCCCGCGGAGAAGACCGGTCCGTGGCCGGTCAGGAGCAGGCAGTGCGCGTCCTGGCCCTGAACCTCGGCGGCCATGGCGTCGAGGATCTCGTGGTCGAGCGCGCCGCGCCTGGCCGGGTTCGAGATGCGGATTCGGGCTACGCCGTCGGCCGGCTCGTCGACGAGGAGCTTGCCGGACGCCAGCTCGCGGCTACTCAAGCACCACCAGCGTGTCACCCTCCGAGACCGACTGGCCCTCCTCGCAGCGGATCTCGGCGACGGTCCCCTCGTCCTCGGACTCCACCGGCATCTCCATCTTCATGGACTCGAGGATCAGCAGCGTGTCGCCCTCCGACACCTCCTGCCCGACCTGGCACTCGATCTTCCAGACGGTGCCGGTGATGTGAGCCTCTACGTCCGGCAAGTGCTCCTCCTGTGCTCGCGGGGCCGAGGTTCGGGCACGATACCGGGCCGTGTCGGTGGAAATCGGAATTGCCGTGACCGCTCGGAACGAGGCCGATCGGCTGCCCGCCACGCTCGCCGCGCTGGCCGAGGCCTTCCCGGGTGCCGCCGTGGTGGTGGCCGACGACGGCTCGCGCGACGGAACCGCGGATGTCGCGCAGGCCGCGGGGGTCGAGCTGATCCGGACCGGCCGCCGGATCGGCAAGGGCGGCGCCGCGACGCTCGCCGTTGAGCGGCTCCTGGCGGGCGGCGTCGAGCGCGCGGTGGTGCTGTGCGACGGCGACCTCGGCGCATCGGCGCGCGAGCTGACCAAGCTCGTGGATGCGCTCGTTCGCGGCGAGGGCGACCTGGCCGTGGCGGCCTTCAGCCGCCGCGTGGGCGGCGGCTTCGGCGCCGCGCTCGGCTTCGCCAGGCGCGTGATCCGGTCGCTCACCGGCCTCGAGCCGGCGGCGCCGATCTCGGGTCAGCGCGCCCTCCGGCCCGAGGTGGCGCGCGCCGTGCTGCCGTTCGCGCGCGGGTTCGGGATGGAGATCGGGATGACCGTGGACGCGCACCGCGCCGGCTACCGGCTGGTCGAGGTCGAGCTCGACCTGGAGCACCGCGCGACCGGCCGCACCGCCGGGGGATTCGTCCACCGTGCGCGCCAGCTCCTGGCGTTCGCCCGCGTTTACGCTTCCCGCCGGTGATCCTCGCCATCGACCAGGGCACCACGGGCACGACCTGCATCGTGTTCGACGAGGGCGGACGGATCGCCGGTCGCGCCTACAGCGAGTTCGAGCAGCACTTCCCGCGGCCGGGCTGGGTGGAGCACGACGCCGAGGAGATCTGGGACGTGACACGGCGCGTGGCCCACGAGGCGCTCGCCCAGGCAGGAGTCGACGGGTCCGGCCTCGCCGGGATCGGGATCACGAACCAGCGCGAGACGGTGGTGGCCTGGGAGCCGATGAGCGGCAAGCCGCTCCACCGCGCGATCGTGTGGCAGGACCGCCGCACGGCCGCCCGCTGCGACGAGCTGCGCGCGGCGGGCCACGAGGACCTCTTCCGCGAGCGGACGGGGCTCGTGATCGACGCCTACTTCTCCGGGACCAAGATCGAGTGGCTCATCCGCGAGGGCGGAGTGGACCCGAGCGCCGCGTTCGGCACGATCGACTCCTGGCTCGCCTTCAAGCTCACAGGCCGCCACGTGACCGACTACTCGAACGCGTCGCGGACACTCCTCTTCGACAT
>VAWV01000196.1:4749-7482 GCA_005883295.1 Actinomycetota bacterium | reverse complement strand
TCTCCTGGAACGGCATCCGGCCGTCGCGCACCTGGTCGAGCACCCGCGGCTCGCGGTCCACGCCGATCACCTCCAGGCCGCGGTCGGCGAACGAGAGCGCCAGCGGAAGCCCGATCCTGCCGAGGCCGACGATCGCGACGGTGTCCGCCATCGGACCGAGGCTACCGCCCGGGGCGACCCGGGGCTAGCGACCCGCGCGGGTGGGCGTGAGCACGGACCGCCTGCGGCGCTCGCTCACCAACTGCCGCACGGAGGCCTTCAGGAAGCGCGGGTTGTAGTAGAGGTAGCGGGGCAGCAGGCGGCGCGGTTCCTGGGCGATGCGATAGGTCCATTCGAGGCCGCGCTGCTGCATCCAGGCCGGCGCCTGCGAGATGCGCCCGGCGTGGAAGTCGAATGCCGCCCCGACCGCGCACATCACCGGCACGTCGAGCCGGTCGCGCAGGCGGGCCATCCACTTCTCCTGCTTTGGCACGCCGATCCCCACCCACAGCACGTCGGGGCGCGCCGCGTCGATCTGCCGCGCCACCTCCTCCTCCTCGCGCTCGGCGAGCGGGCGGAACGGCGGCGAGTAGCCGCCCACCACCTGGATCCCGGGGTGGGCGCGGTGCATGTTGAGCGCAAGCTGGGCGAGCGACCCCTGGTCGCGCCCGCCATAGAGCCACACGCGGTGGCCGCGGTCCCGGCAGCGCTCGTTGTAGCGCCGCATCAGCTCCGGGCCGTAGACGCGATTCGGGAGCGTCTCGCCCATCAGGTTCGCCGTCCACACGAGCGGCATTCCGTCCGGGACGGTCAGCGTGGACCCGATCAGCGCTGCGCGCATCTCGGGGTCGGACTGGGCGACCATCACGGCGTGGACCGCGACGCAGCACACGTAGCCGCGCTCCCCGCGGGCGATCATCCCGTCCATCACGTCCATCGCCATCTCGTAGTCGGTCATGGCGATCGGGATGCCCATGATCCTGCGCGTGCGAATCTCGCGCGGGGTGGGGAGCCTGTGGTCGGCGACGACGGGGATCTCACGGGTGTCGCCGGCCGCGACGTCCGCATCGGGCTGCACCGCGCCGGCCATGGGTCCCGGGAAGGCGGAGGTCACTCGTACCCCCCCGGAGAGGTCGCGGCGGGCTCGCGCTCCCGTAGCTCGCCCTCGTCCTCCGGCTGGCGGAAGCGGCCTGGCGCTGCCTTCTCGGCGGCCCGCTGCTGCTCCTCCAGCAGCGCCACGCGCTGGGCGAGAACCTTGTTCTGATCTGCGAGCCGGGACACGGCGACCGAGAAGTGGAGCAGGAGGACGAGCACGAACGCGAACGCGATCACGAACAGGGCGGACGGGGCGTAGAAGATGCCGACCGCGTGCGCTAGGTCGTTGAGGAGGCCCTTCCAGACCGACAGGCCGAGCAGCGCGACCGCGCAGAACAGCCACAGGATCGCGTAGCGCTCGAGCAGCCGGCGCCGGCGCACGAGCTCGAGCAGGACCAGGAACAGGGCCCCGGTGGCCACGATCGCGACGATCTGTACGCGCGTCTCCATCAGATCCCGTGGCTCGCCACCACCGGCGCCTCGTCGCCCGGCTCCACGACCGGCTTGGCCCGGACCAGGCCGACGAAGATGGCCAGCAGCACCTTGATCATGTAGTACACGGACTTGCCCGACCGGATCGAGGAACGGCCGCCGCCGCGCTGGAACATGCGCACCGACACCTCGCGCATGCGGAGCCGGTGGTAGTGCAGGACCAGCACCGCCTCGACCTCCGGGTAATCGTGTGGATAGTCGCGCGCAAAGAGGGAGATCGCGCGGCGGTTGTAGAGCCGGAAGCCGGAGGTGGGGTCGGTGATCTTCTGGCGCACGATCCGCGACAGGATGAACGCGAACAGGTGGATGCCTGCGCGCCGGCTGACCGGGCCGACGTAGCGGAGGTCGGCCAGGAACCGCGACCCGCAGATCACGTCTACGTCGGGATGCTCCTCCATGGCGTCCACGAGCTTGGGGATCTCGCACGGGTCGTGCTGCCCGTCGGCGTCGACCTGGACCAGGTAGTCGTAACCGTTCTCGAGGGCGAACTTGAACCCCGACTGCACGGCCCCGCCGATCCCGAGGTTGAACGGATGGCGCAGCACCCGCGCGCCGCGATCGAGCCCCTCCCGGCAGGTGGCGTCGGTGGACCCGTCGTCGATGACAACGACGTCGAACGCGGGTGCGTGCTCCCGGAGGGAGTCGATGACGCCCCCGATCGTCGCCGCCTCGTTGTAGGCGGGCACCACGGCAAGGCAGGCGCGTTCGGAGATCACCGAGTCAGGGATGGAAACGCGACGAGAGCGCGGAAGTTTCTGCGGCGGGGCGGACGTTGAAGGGCCGAGAGTAGCGCCCCGAAGGCCTACGATGGACGTATCGCCGAGGGACTGGACACCGGCAGCGACCTGCGAGCCGAGATCCTCGACCTGGTCCGTCGCTATCGGTCGACGGGGTTCCCCGCTGATGACTTTCGCCCGGGCGAGACCCCGATCCCGACCTCCGGCCGCGTCTTCGACGACGAGGAGCTCGTCGCGCTGGTGGACGCCTCGCTCGACTTCTGGCTCACCACGGGCCGCTTCGCCCGCAGGCTCGAGCGCGGGCTCGCGCGCTTCACCGGCCGGCGGCACGCGATCCTCTGCAACTCCGGATCCTCGGCCAACCTGCTCGCCCTCTCGGCGCTCACCTCGCCCAAGCTGGGCGAGCGCCGCCTGCGCCCGGGCGACGAGG
>VAWV01000196.1:0-4676 GCA_005883295.1 Actinomycetota bacterium | reverse complement strand
CCGACCGCACGCGCGCGATCCTGCTGGCCCACACCCTGGGCAACCCGTTCGACCTCGACACCGCCACGGAGCTGGCGGAGGAGCACGACCTGTGGCTCATCGAGGACAACTGCGACGCGCTGGGGTCGCTGTACCGCGGGCGGCTGACCGGCACGTTCGGCGAGCTCGCCAGCGTGAGCTTCTATCCAGCCCACCACATCACCACCGGGGAGGGCGGCTGCGTGCTCGCCGACGACGGGCGCCTGAAGACGCTCGTGGAGTCGTTCCGGGACTGGGGCCGCGACTGCTGGTGCGAGCCGGGGGAGGACAACACCTGCGGCAAGCGCTTCGGAATGCAGCTCGGCGATCTGCCCGCCGGCTACGACCACAAGTACATCTTCAGCCACGTCGGCTACAACCTGAAGATGACCGACCTCCAGGCGGCGGTCGGGGTGGCGCAGCTCGAGAAGCTCCCCCGCTTCGTGGAGGCCCGGCGCCGCAACTGGGCGCGCCTGCGCGAGGCGCTCGCCCCCTACGAGGACGCGTTCGTGCTGCCGGAGCCGACGCCGAACAGCGAGCCGAGCTGGTTCGGGTTCGCCCTGGTCGTGCGGCCGGAGGCGCCGTTCGACCGCGACGCGATCGTAGGGTGGCTCGAGCAGAACCGGATCGGAACGCGGCAGCTCTTCGGCGGCAATCTGCTGCGCCAGCCCGCCTACGCCGGCATCGAGCACCGCGCTCCGGGCGGGCTCGACGAGAGCGACCTGATGATGACCAGCGCGTTCTGGATCGGCGTGTACCCCGGCCTCAGCGAGCCGATGCTCGACTACGTGATCGAGACGTTCGCATCCGCGCCGTCGCGCACCGCGCGGTGCCACTCGACGGTCGCGCCCAGCGCCTGGTCCAGCTGCCACGCGGGGCGCCACCCAAGCTCTTCCCTGGCCTTGGTGGAGTCGAGCCGGAGGACGGCCGTCTCCGGCGGCCCGCCGTCGGCTGCCGCCGTCCAGCGGAGCCCCTCCACCCACAGCTCGCAGGTCCGGTCGGCCACCTCGCGAACCGGCAGCTCGTCGCTCGGATCGGGGCCGAAGTTCCATGCGCCGGCGGCCGAGCGGTCGTCCCAGAGGCGCTCCGCGAGGAGCAGGTAGCCGCTCAGCGGGCTGAGGACGTGCTGCCAGGGACGTACCGCGTCCGGGTTGCGCACCACGAGCTCCTCCCCGGCGAGGCCCGCGCGCATCGCGTCGGGAACCACCCGGTCGGGCGCCCAGTCACCGCCCCCGATCGCGTTCCCGGCGCGCGCAGTCGCGGTGGCCGCGCCGCCCGGGAAAGAGCGCCGGTAGGCGGCCGTGACGAGCTCGGCGCAGGCCTTGCTGCTCGAGTACGGGTCCCTGCCGCCGAGGCGGTCGTCCTCGCGGCAGGCGGCTCCATCCGGCCGCGGCTCGTAGCACTTGTCGCTCGTCACCACCACGGCTGCGCGCGCGTCGGGAGCCGCGCGCAGCGCCTCCAGCAAGTGCACCGTTCCCATCACGTTCGTCTCATAGGTGCCGAGCGGGTCCTGGAACGACCGCCGCACGAGCGGCTGCGCGGCCATGTGGACCACCACCTCGGGGTGCGCCGCCTCGAACGCCCGATCGACCGCGCCCGGGTCGTCCAGGTCGCCGCGCAGATCCTCGATCCCCTCGCCCACCCGCGCCGCCGCGTACAGCGACGGATCGGTGGGCGGATCGAGCGCGAACCCGGTCACCGCGGCGCCGAGGTCGCGCAGCCACAGGACCAGCCACGCCCCCTTGAAGCCGGTGTGGCCCGTGACCAGCACGCGGCGGCCGCGCCAGAAGGCGGGGTCAGGCCCCGGCACGGCTACTCCCACACCTTCCAGGGAGCGTCACCCGAGCGCCAGAGCTCCTCGAGGTGGTCGCGGTCGCGCGCGGTGTCCATCGCCCGCCAGAACCCGCCGTACCGGAAGGCCCGCAGCTGACCGTCGCGGGCGAGGCGCTCCACGGGCTCGTCCTCCCAGATCGTCGCGTCGCCGTCTATGTAGTCGCCAACCGCGGGCGAGAGCACGAAGAACCCGCCGTTCACCCACGCGCCGTCGCCGCGGGGCTTCTCGTGGAAGCTGCGGATCACGTCACCCTCGATGTCCAGCGCGCCGAACCGCCCCGGCGGCTGAACCGCGGTCACCGTCGCGAGCGAGTCGTGCGCGCGGTGGAACCGGACCACCTCGTCGAGGTCGAGGTCGGTCACCCCGTCGCCGTAGGTGAAGAAGAAGTCCTCGTCCCCGAGGTAGCCGAGCACGCGCTTCAGCCGCCCGCCCGTGGCGGTCTCCTCGCCGGTGTCGATCAGGGTCACCCGCCACGGCTCCGCGCTCTCCTGGTGGACCTCCATCCGGTTTGCCTTCACGTCGAACGTGACGTCGCTGGAGTGCAGGTAGTAGTTCGCGAAGAACTCCTTGATCACGTAGCCCCGGTAGCCGAGGCAGATCACGAACTCGTCCACCCCGCGCGCGGAGAACAGCTTCATCACGTGCCAGAGGATCGGGCGGCCGCCGATCTCCACCATCGGCTTGGGCCTGAGCCCCGTCTCCTCGCTGAACCGAGTGCCGCGCCCGCCGGCCAGGATCACCGCCTTCACGGGCCAGGACCATAGGGCCTGCCCACCGGGGCAGGCCCATATAGTCGCCCGGCATGGCCCACCCCGGGCGGCCGGCGCTTTCCGTGATCGTGGTCACCCATGACGAGCGCGAGGTCGTGGAGCGGTGCCTGCCCGCGCTGGCGGGTCAGCTCCAGGAGGGCGACGAGCTGATCGTGGCCGACAACCGCTCCACCGACGGCACCGTGGACGCCGTCCGCCGGATCGCGCCCTGGGCGCACGTGATCGAGATGCCGTCGAACGACGGCTACATGGCCGCGGCGAACGCGGCGCTGGCCCGAGCCACAGGCGACCTCCTGCTCACGCTCGACGCGGACGCCATCGCGGCGCCGGGCTTCTGCGAGGCGATCCGGCGGCCGGCGCTGGAGGAGCGCGGCTGGGCCGCCTGGATGGGGCTCGTGACCATGGATGGCGGCCGGCAGGTGAACACCAGCGGCGGGCTGGTCCACTTCACGGGGATCTCGTGGGCCGGTCAGGCGGGCGAGCCCGTCGAGCGCGCGCCGGCGGAGCCGCGCGAGGTGGGATTCGCGACCGGCGTCTGCCTCACGATCAGCCGCGCGGCGTGGGAGGAGCACCCCGGCTTCCCGCCCGAGTACTTCCTGTACTTCGACGACGTGGACTTCTCGCTGCGCACGCGGCTCTCGGGTGGACGGATCGGGATCGAGCCGGCGGCGCGTGTCGACCACCTGTACGACTTCGCCAAGGGCGGGCGCAAGTGGCGGCTCCTCGAGCGCAACCGCTGGGCCACGATCGTGCGCACCTACCCGGGCGAGCTGCTGACCCTCCTGGCGCCTGCGCTGGCCATCACGGAGATCGCGCTTGTGGTCATCGCGCTCGCGGGCGGCTGGGGCCGCGAGAAGCTCCTCTCCTGGAGCGACGTCGTGACCGCGCTGCCGCGGCTGCTGCGCGAGCGGCGCGCGATCCAGGCGCACAGGCGCGTCTCGGCGCTCGAGTTCGCCCGTCACATGACGCCCGAGCTGTCGTCGGCGTACCTGGGGCGAGCGGCGCGGATGCGCCCGCTCGGGACCGCCCTGCGCCTCTACTGGAGCGTGGTCCTCGCGGTGCTTGGAAGGCTTGACCGGTGAAGGTCGTGGCCCTGGTGGTGACCTACAACCGCCGCCAGCTCCTGACCGGGTGCCTGGAGGGCGTGTTCGGGCAGACCCGTCCCGTGGACCACCTGTTCATCGTCGACAACGCCTCCACCGACGGCACCGGTGAGCTGCTTGGCGAGGGTGGATACGTCGATCGTCGCGACGTCACCTACGTGCGCCTCGACGAGAACCGCGGAAGCTCCGGCGGCTTCGCCGAGGGGGTGAGGCTGGCGCGCGAGCCCGAGTCCGACTGGCTGTGGTTGATGGACGACGACAGCTCGCCCACGCCCGACGTCCTCGAGCGCCTGCTCGCCGCGCCGCCGGCTGCGGATCCCCGCACCGTGGCCCTGTGCCCGAAGGTGGTATACGCGGACGGGTCGCTCGACTTGAACCAGCGCGGCGACTTCCGGCGCAGGCTGCGCCCGCTACCGCCGTCGGCATACGTGGAGGGCGAGCACCGCGAGCTCGGCTTCATGTCGTTCGTCGGCACTGTGGTCCGTACGGGGGCGGCGCGCGCGGTGGATCCCCCCAAGGCCGAGTTCTTCGTGTGGGGCGACGATGTGGAGTACAGCCTTCGCCTGCGGCGCCAGGGCGCGATCCGCCTGGTGCCGGAGGCGGTGATGGTCCACAGGCGTGTGTCGCAGAGCCACATGAACCGCCGCAGCCGCTTCTGGAACGCGGTGCTCCCGGTCAAGACGTTCCCGACGCCGCTGGAGCGCTTCTGGCAGAACCTGTGCGGTCTCCGGAACTACATCTGGATGAAGCGCGAGTACGAGCACCAGACCGCGATCTCCGCGGCCGGCACCACGGCGCAGTTCGTGCTCAAGCACCTGCTCTACGACGACCGGCCGCTCAAGCGGATCCCGTGGATCCTGCGCTTCGCGCGCGATGGGCGCCGGGGGCGATTCCGGAACATCCCGCCGCCCAGGTGGGCGGAGATGGTGAGGCGCGGTGAGCTCTGACAGC
>VAWV01000195.1 GCA_005883295.1 Actinomycetota bacterium | reverse complement strand
CAGACGGGAGGCCGTTGCCGTTGCCGTTCCGGCCGTTCCCGTTCGAGCGGGTGGGCGACTGGAGCTCGGTGATCAGCGCCACGAGCGTGCCGGAGAGCGCGTCGACCTGGTGGGCGGAGAGCTCGGTCCCGTCGGCGAGGTGGGGCTGCTCCTCGGTGAGCAGCCGTTCCAGGCCAAGCATGAGCGCGTACTCGCGCTGCCACTGAACGGAGGGCACGTCCCGGCCGGACTCGAGCTCTGCCAGGGCGTCGTCGAGCGCCCGCCGGCGGGGGCTGTCCGCCGCCAGCACGGCCGCGGCGTCCTCCCCCTCGTGCACGAAGGGCTCGCGCGCGAACTTCTCGGCGCGCGCCAGGTCTGCCTCAGAAACCGTCGAGGCGGCGATCAAGGACTCGGTTGCAGCCATTGCAGGCTTCTCTGTACGTAGGAGCGATCCAAGGGGGGTGGACTGCGCTGTGCTGCGAGCTTCGCCCGCGACAGCCAACGACCAGAAATCCCCCGTTGCCGCCGTCTTCGAGTATTCAGCTGAACATTCTACCGCAATCGGGCGGCCCGGTTACCTCTTCGGGCACAAATCCCCGTATGCGACGCTTGCCCAGTGAAGCATAGGGGCTGCGCGCTGATCGTCATCGCGATGCTGGCCGGCTGCGGGTCGGCCGCTGCGCCGCGGAGCGCGGCCCCGTCCCGCGCCGCGGCCGTCCGGGCCCTCGCGGGATCGCCCCCGCCGCTGGCTGCCCTCCATGCCCAGGCGAACCGCCTGCTGGGCGGCGGGGCAGCTGCGTTTCGGGCTCGGCTGGCGGAGCTGCGCGGCCATCCGGTGGTGGTGAACAAGTGGGCCTCGTGGTGCGGGCCATGCCGCTTCGAGTTCCCGTTCTTCCAGCGCCTCGGCGTGCAGCTGGGCAAGCGCGTCGCCTTCCTCGGGGTCGACGCCGAGGACAACGACGGCGACGCCAGCGGATTCCTGCGCCGCTACCCCGTCACCTACCCGAGCTACAGGGACCCGGACCAGAAGGTGGCGCGCGTCTTCGGCGCCACCCTAGCCTTCCCGACGACCGCCTTCTACGACGCGCGCGGCCGGCTCACCTTCGTGCACCAGGGCGCTTACGCATCGGAGGCGAAGCTGCGCGAGGACATCGCGCGCTACGCCGGTCGCCAATAGCTATATCGTCGCCCGGCGATGGAGGTGCGCCCCGCACGCGACGCCGCGGAGCTCGCGCAGGCGCTGAAGCTGCGCGACCGGATCTTCTGCGCGGAGCAGGGCGTGTCTGCCGGGGCCGAGCGCGACGGCCGCGACGGCGAGGCCCTCCACCTCGTCGCGGTCGACGAGGGACAGGTGCTCGGCACCTGCAGGCTGCTGTTCGGGGATCACGCTGCCTTCCTCGGCCGGCTCGCCGTCGACGCCGCTCACCGGCGGCGCGGGATCGGCGCGGCGCTGCTTCGTGAGGCCACGGAGCACGCGCTGGCGGTCGGCGCACGCCGTATCAGCCTGCACGCGCAGCTCGACGTCTGCGAGCTCTACGCTGGCGTGGGATACGTGGAGCTCGGCGAGCCGTTCGTGGAGGAGGGCATCGACCACGTGGCGATGGAGAAGGCGCTTGCCTGAGCTGCGGATCGATCCGCTGACCGGGCTGCGGACCATCGTCGCCTCGGAGCGGGCGCGACGGCCCGGTGGCGATTGGCGGATCCCGGAGCCGGCGCGGGTGGACCCCGAGTCGGACCCCTTCCTCGAGGGCCACGAGGAGCGAACCCCGCCGGAGGTCTTCGCGCTCCGCCCGGACGGGGGCCCCCCGGACGGGCCTGGCTGGACCGTGCGGGTGGTGCCCAACCTTTATCCATCGCTCGCGGCCGCTGACGGGGAGCCGCCGAGCCCCGTCGCCGATCCGCTGGCCGGGGGCCGCGGGGAGCCCGACCTGTTCCCCGCCCGCCCGGCGCTCGGCGCCAACGAGGTCATCGTCAATGGCCCCGGACCGGCCAGCTCACTGCTGGACCTCGAACCGGGCCAGGTGGAGATCGCGATGGACGTGTGGCGCGAGCGCATGCGCACGCACAAGGACGCTGCCTACGTGCACCTGAGCCTGAACGAGGGGCCCGAGGCGGGCGCCTCGCTGCCCCATACGCACGCCCAGCTGTACGCCCTCTCGTTCGTGCCGGCCGTGATCGCCCGCGAGCGGGAGCGCTTCACCGCCTACTGGGACCGCACCCAGGGCCGCAACCTCCTGGAGGATCTGCTCCAGGAGGAGGTCAGGCGCCGCGAGCGGGTGGTGGCGATCGACTCGGAGGCCGTGGCGCTCTGCCCGTTCGCCTCGCGCGTGCCCTACCAGCTGCAGGTGATCCCGCGCCGGCCGCGCGGCCGCTTCGAGGCTGACGGCCCTCTCGCCTCGGCCCTCCTCCATCAGCTCCTCGGGCGGCTCCGCACGGTGCTCGGTCGACTGCCCCCGCTCAACCTGTGGGTGCGGACCGCCCCCCGGGGCGCCGAGCACTTTTGCTGGCGGATCGATTTACTGCCCCGGCTCACGCAGCTCGCCGGCCTCGAGATGGGCACCGGCGTGAACCTCAACGTGGTCGCGCCGGAGCGTGCGGCCGAGCAACTGCGCGACGCAGCCTGACCGATGCCGCCCGACGATCGACCGATACCACGCTTCATCGCCGAGCCCCCGCAGGAGGCGCTGCCCTACGGCCGCTGGGCCGACGCGCTCGCGGAGCGCTTCCTGGCGGAGTGCCGGCGGATCGACAGCGATGAGGACCTCGGCGAGCCCGGCGACGTGATCTGGTTTCCGGACCGCAGCTACGGCGGTCGCACGTACGTGCCCGCCACGGCCCCGACCTCGACCGGCTTCGAGGTGTTCGGCTACGTCTCCTTCACGCGTGAGCACGAGGGCGCCGAGGCCGCCGACTTCTTCTCGGTCGCCGACTTCACCGACGAGACCGCCGACGCGAACCCCGACTGGCGCCTCGACCTCTCCGACCAGGAGATCGCCAGCTGGCGCGGGCCGCAGGGTCGCCGCGGCGAGATCGCGCTGGTCTGGGGCGTCGCCCTGGAGCACAAGGGCCTCGTGGTGACCGCCGAGCTCGGCCCGACCACCACCGACCAGTGCGCGCTGATGGAGGACCGCTTCACGCTCGTCTCGCTGGACGCGTACACGGGCGACTACCTGGAGGTCGTCCTGTGGGGCTCCGACGGGCGCGAAATAGCCGCCGAATCCCTCTACGCTGACGAGGACGACGGATCACCCCCAAGCCCCGATAGCTCAGATGGATAGAGCGACTCCCTCCTAAGGAGTAGGCCCCAGGTTCGAATCCTGGTCGGGGCGCTACTGCCCGGAGACCTCGTCCGGCCACGGCGTCGAGGTCGGCGTGCCGGAGAGCACGAAGTACCAGATCAGGAACGCCAGGACCGCGAACGCGAACGAGCCCACCAGCAGCGTGTCGAGTGGTGAGCTTGCCTCGCTGTCGTCGCGGCTCGCCAGGCGGACATATAGGCCGTTCACGCGTGACAGCGCTACGCCCCAGACCAGCATCGCGATCGGACACGCACAGAGGGCGACCATGTAAACGCCGGCGCGACTCGTCGTCACCGCCGCGGCGAACCACAGCGCCCCGATCGGAACCGCCGTCCAGAGCGCGAGGCAGCCGACTGCCATCGTCGCGAGCACTGCGGTGGCGGCAAGCCGGAGGCCGGTCGGACGCGGCCGTGGGATCCGCACGGACTGGTCGTAGGTCACGACTCCCTCTCCGCCTGCATGGGTACCCGGCGCGGATCTCGACTACGCGGCGCGCGCGTCAATCGCCGATGACGGCGTAGGAGATGCGAGGCGCGTCGTCACCCCCGCCGCTGCGGCGGACTTCACATCGCTCGCCGACGTGAGCTACACCCTGCGCTACTAGCCTCGACAGGCACGCCCAACTCGGGCGGGTTCGCTCACGGCGAGGGCCGCGGCGACCGATAAGAAACGCGGTCCCATGGTTTCAGGCGGGGAGATCGAGGCCGCGATGCCCGCGGCCGGCGCCGTCACGCAGGAGTGGCGTCGCGCGCACGCCGGTTCCGGCATGACTTCACGCCTGATCCTCGCCTATGTCGAGCGCGCTGGCGGAAGTGAGGCGGTCGAGCGGGTACTGGCGCGAGCGGGACTGACCGAATCGGAGTCAGAGCTGCGCGACGAGAATTGCTGGTTCTCCTTCGAGACGAAGCTCGCGCTCTGGGAGGCCGCGGAGAATGAGCTTGGCGATCCCAAGATCGCTGAGCACGTCGGCGCCGCCGTACTTGATTTCAACGTGGGCCACGCGCTCAAGCGAACGCTCCGAGCGCTGGGCAGCCCGGAGCTCGTATACGGCAACGTCGTGCGCGCAAACAGCAAGTTCAACTGGGCCCACCGCCTCGAGGTCGTCGACAAGGGCCCGACGCGCATCTACCTGCGCTACACGGTCGACCGTGCCGCAGCTGTTCGGGTTGCCGCCAGCGCGCGTCACGCATCCCGTGTGCGGCGCGCTCGGACACGGGGCGTGCGAGTTCGAGGTGGACTGGATGGCGAGCCTTCAGGGTGCGAAGCGGGCCGCCCTCGCGCTCACCGCCGGTTCCCTGGCGCTCGGCGCCGCGGGCGCTCTAACGACCCCGCTCCTCCTGCCGATCGCCGGCGGTGTGTTGATCGGCGGCGGCGCGGTGGTCGCGCAGCGGGCGATCACGTTCACCAGCAGGCGGGTCAAGGCGCTCGAGACCCGCGTGCGCGAGCAGCACGACGCGGCGGAGCGCCTGCTCGCGTCGTTGGGCGACCTCTCGTCCGACCTCCGCCTGGACGAGGTGCTCGACCAGATAACCGAGAAGGCCCAGACCGCCGTTGGCGGCAAGGAGTTCGCCCTGCTTCTCGGTGATGCCGACGGAATGCACGCCGACCGCCATTCGGGGATCCCGAGCGAGTCGCTCGCCGCACTCGAGGCGTGGGCGACCCAGTCGAGCGGTGAGCTGCGGAACGGAGCGGTGGTGATCGATGACCTCTCCACCGTTGCGCCGCTGGCGGGCTTGGCCAAGCATCCGGAGCTGCCGCTTGGCTCCATGTGCGCGGCGCCGCTGGTCTTTCGCGACGACCACCTCGGGGTGCTGACCGCCCTCGCCCACGGGTCCACCGTGTTCATGCCGGGCGACGTTGCCGCCCTGACCGCCTACGCCGCGCACGCCGCGATCGCGCTTACGAATGCCCGGCTCGTGGAGCGCCTTGAGCGCCAGGCAGCCGAGGATCCGCTCACCGGCCTCGCCAACCAGCGCGGCTTCCAGCGCGCGTGCGTGGTGGAGTTCAGCCGCGCCGAGCGCGAGGGCGGCCATGTGTCGATCGTCATGGTCGACGTCGATCACTTCAAGGCGATCAACGATGCGTTCGGCCACCCCTACGGCGATCAGGTTCTGTGCGGCGTCGCCGACGCGCTCCGGGCGTCGGTGCGTCCCCACGACACCGTCGCCCGCATGGGCGGCGAGGAGTTCGCGATCCTCCTGTCGGGAACGGACTCGGAGACCGCCTACGAGATCGCCGAGCGCGCACGGGCGGCGATCGGCCAGGTTCCAATCACGGATCGCACGCTGCGCTCATCGGCGGGCGTCGCGTCCGGCTCAGCGCCCGCCGTGACCCCCGTGCAACTCCTCCAGGAGGCGGATCGCGCGCTGTATGAGGCGAAGCGCCGCGGTCGCGGCCAAACAGTCGCCAGCGACGACAGCCTCGGGGCGATTTCGGCGTCTTCGTAGGGAGGGGCCCCGGGTATTACGCCCGGAGTGACCCTCGTCATCGTAATCGTCGTGCTCGTGGTGGTCGTCTTCGCCGCCGGCGTCGTGGCCCCACGCAGGTCACGCCGGATGCAGGCCGTGCGCGATCGAATGCTCAGGCGCGGCGAGCGTGAGGGGGACGAGCATGGAGGCATGCTCGGCGATGCCGCGGAGAGCGCCCTCGAGATGATCCGCCACGTCGCCGACCGGAGCGCGGAGGCTGGCCGCCAGACCCGCCGCAAGCTGCAGGACTGAGCGAGGAGGCCCTCGACTAGATCATTTCTTCGGGCACGGATGCGGCTTGATACCCGCACGCTCGATCAACCAATGACCACCCTGATTCCGAAGCTGGTAAGCACCGGACCAGGTTTGGCATCCGACTTTCTCGTCACGCGTGATGAGCGAAGTCACCTTTACGACGGCGGTCGATGCGTGCCCATACGCTGCGTGGAAGTCAGTCCTTGCGATGGCCTGCCAGTACTGGCTTACAGAGTCGAGGGCGGCCTTTCCATTCGACCGGCCGCCTCCACCGAGTCCGAGCACCACGATGAGCGCGGCCACAACTGCCGCACCCACTGCGGAGCCGACCAGAACGCGCGGTGTGCGAACCCAACTTGGAAAGCGGCTCCGGCGTGCTCCGATGATGTGCTCCAAGTTCGTAACAAGCTCAGCCATGCCGTGCTTAAACTCGGCAGGCCGAGTGCGGACCCGTACCGCGTTGAGCTTCGCCAATCGCGCGAGGCCTTCCGGCAGCTCGCCGGACTTTGGCATCACGACGTCACCGACGAGGACTGGGATCACCCGGATGCGAAGCTTCAGCGCAGCCTTGATTTCACCCCGTACGTGATCCTCCGGTTCGTCGGCTCGGCGGCGAGCGATACGAAGCCACTTGGGACCTATGACTACAAGCAGTGCGCCTGAGGTGCCGATCTCCTTCTTGATCCAATCCTCGAAGTCGACCCCAGGAGGCAGCGCTTCAGTGTCCATGAAGACGCGGTCATCCCCAAATTCCGTGGTGAGGGCTGTGTAGATCCGCGACGCGTGAACGTCAGAGTCCTCGCGTCGATAATTGATGAATACCTTGGCCGGTTGACGAGTCCGCGAAGACTCGCGTGGCTCTGGTTTGCTCGGCTGTCCCGTCGCCCCGGACCCGCGACGACGCATCGCAGGAGGTGCCGTTGGTCGACGGTTCGTGGCGTCCACGCGCGCGGCCCCCCGTCCGGTTTTAGGGCCTCGGCGCGACTTCGCAGACTGCGAAATGGGTGCGTCTGTCTTTGCGCTACGGGAAGACGACTGCGGCTTTGAAGCACTCGACTTGGAGCTGCTCGGGTCAGATGGGTCGGACATTTCGCTCCGCCTTCTGGATGAGCGACGCCACCGGTGATTCGCGGAAGAGCCGCTGCGCGAGGCCCGTTGCGAGCCTGTCATCCAAACGGCGTCAGCGAGCGCGTCCGGGCCAGAGCGCTATCTACATTGTCGGGGCGACGCTAAACCGGCCGAAGTCGGCTGTCAAGGGCACCGAAGTTAGCGCGGCCCGTCTATGGAACCGCGGCCGCCACCGGTGCCCGTACGCGTATCGCGACCAGGGCCACGTCGTCGCGCAGCTCGGACCCGCCGCGTGTCGCGTTCCGCTGGGTTTCCCTCGCCACGGTCTCGGCGAGGTGGACCGCCTCGAACGGGGTTTCGGGCCGGGCCTCGGCGAGGGCCTCGGCCAACCCCTCGTCGCCGAGCTGCTCCGTCGGCCGACCCGCCTCGATGACGCCGTCCGTGTAGAAGACGAGACCGTCGCCCGGACCGAGATCGAGGTCGCAATCCACGAGATCGGCGTCCTCGAACATCCCGAGCAGGGTGCCCGGTGTGCCGATGAGCTCCGCGCCCCCGCCCTCGGGAAGCAGGATCGGAGACGGGTGCCCGGCGAGGCAGCAGCGCAGCTTCACCGTGTCCTCCCAGGGGACCACGCGCGCGATGCAGGCGGTGCAGAACTCGCGCCCTTGCCGCTGCGCGAGGAGGACGGCGTTCAGCTTCTGCAGGAGCTCGGATGGCTCCGATGACTCGAGCGCAGCCGCGCGCACCGTGTAGCGCGCGAGCGCGGTGACCGCCGCGGCCTCCGCGCCCTTCCCCGAGACATCGCCGATCAGGATGATCCATTCCCCCTCGACGGGCGTCGCGAAGACGTCGTAGAAGTCACCGCCCACCTCGTTCTGCTGGCCGGCGGCGTTGTACTGCGTGGCGAGGTCCACGTTCGGGATCGCCGGCAGGTCCCTGGGGCTCGGGAGCAGCGCGGCCTGGAGTTTGTGCGCGATGTCGGCGTCCTCCGTGGCCCTGCGCGCGTTGTCGGCCGCCATGCCGGCACGGCGGGCGATCTCCTCCACGAGGGAGATGTCGTCGGGTGTGAACCTGCGTCCCGACTCCGCGGAGACGAAGGTGACCGCGCCGAAGACTTCGCCGCGTGCCCGGAGCGGCGCGACGATCGTGGCCCGGATTCCGAGACCCTTGACGATTT